>JBMSSR010000085.1:0-11097 GCA_049424465.1 Ilumatobacteraceae bacterium | reverse complement strand
GTCGGCCGGGAAGTTGACGTCGAAGGTGCGGGTTTCGCCGGCGGAACCGCCGCGAATGCCAGCCTCGACGAGCTCCGCCGGAGGCGGCGGCGACCGCTCGTCTCGGTCGGCGACGACCATCACGAGGTCGCCGACCACAGCGCCCTCCGCGCCGTCGACGACATCGCCGACCGGCTGAGCGACGGCCCCTCCCTCGACGCGGCCCTCGCCGCACTCCCCGACGACTTTCGCCTGCCCGTCGTGCTGCGCGACGTCGCCGACCTCGACTACGCCGAGATCGCGGCGGCACTCGCCATCCCTGTCGGCACGGTCAAGAGCCGCATCGCCCGCGGCCGCGCCCAGCTCGCCCGCCACCTCGGGTTCGACCCCGGGAACCGCGACGCGACCGATCGACGTCCTACCGAGGCCCCATGAGCGACCACGAGCCGATCCCGCTGCCTGACGAGGCCGACCTCGCACGGCTCAACGACGCCCTCGATGCGCTCGTGGCCGGTCGCACGGCTCGGGTGCCCGGCACGATCGCCGCCGATCAGGCCTGGCTCGAGGCATTCGCAGCCGTCCGCGAGGCCCTCCGTCACGAGGCACCCGACACCGACCGTGACACCGCACGCGAGACGGCACTCGACGCGGCACTCGCGGTGTTCGACACCGAGTTCGTCGCCCCGGTCGCCGACGGCAGTGCCGTGGTCGCGACACCGCCGACCGCAGCACCAGCGCCTGCGGACGCGGTCGACCACGACACTGCGGCGGCCGACGACGACACGCCGGATGCCACCGTCGTGCGTCCGTTGCGGTGGCGCCGCACCGGCCTGCTCGCCGCAGCCGCGGCGGGCATCCTCGTCGTGGGGGTGGCGGTCAGCTCGTTGCAGGGTCGCAGTGCCGACCTCGACATGAGCGGTGCCGAGTCGATGGCAACCGCCGCAGGTGGCGCCATGGACGCCGCAGCCGCCGACACGGCCACCCCGCCCCTCGACAACGGCGCGCCCGGTCCGACGATCAATGCCATCAACGAACCGGCCGTCGCCGCCCCGGCACTCGAGACGACCGACCAGTTGCTCGCACTCGCTCGGGCGTACGACGCCGACACCGCAGCGAACACGGGCTCGACAGCGTCGCCCGCCGAGACCATGGCCGTGGCGACGGCCGACCAGCGCATCGCCGGCTACGACGGGTGCCTGCTCGGCCCCGACCAGGTGGTGCTCGCCGAGGTGCTGTGGCAGGGCACGCTCGGCATGGCGGTGTACGACACGGTGACCGGTGCGGTGTCGGTCGTCGACCCCGCCTGCACGGTGCTCGTCACGACCACCCCCTGACCGCCCCTCCCCGACCAGCTCCTCCACTGCCGCTCCTCCGCAGCCGGTGGCGGGCGTCACCTAGTGTCGGGCGCCATGCCGCCCACGTTGCTGCTCGTCGCCACCGCCGCCTCAGCACTCGTCAACTGGTGGTCTCGCCTCGAGATCGGCGAGCGCCGGCAGGCCGTCGCCGATCGGCTCGAGACCGTCACCAAGCCGCTCGTCACCATCGGTGTGATCCTCGTTGCGGTGACCTCAGACGCCCCTCGCGACATCGCCATGCCGATGGTGTTCGCACTCGTGCTGTGCCTCATCGGCGACGTCGCACTGCTGCCCGTCGTCGACCGGTTCGTCGTCGGCCTCGCCGCCTTCCTGCTCGGCCACCTCGTCGCGATCGTGTCGTTCCTCGAGCGCGGTCTCGACCGGCCCACCCTCGGTGGCATCGCGCTCATCCTCGCCGCCCTGCTGATGGCGACGGTCGGCAACGTCATCGTCAAGAGCGCGACCCGCGACGACGCGGCGCTGCGGCGCCCGGTGCTCGCCTATCTCGTCGTCATCTCGGCCATGGCCGCCGTCGGGTGGGCGACCGGTGATCCGCTGGTCATCGCCGGGTCGACGGCATTCGTGGTGTCGGACGCGGTCCTCGGCTGGCGCCAGTTCGTACGCCCCCTCCGCCACGGCGGCCTCATCGTGATGGTCACCTACCACGCCGCGATCGGACTGCTCGCCCTGAGCCTGTGGTGACAGCGACGGATAGGCTCGCCGCATGATCGGCAACCCGTTCACCGACCCCAACTGGTCGACGAATCTCGCCGACACGCTCGAGTACTGGGTGGGCCGACTGCGTGCGGTCACCACCGACAACGCGGTCAAGGCGTCCCGCGCCCTCGTCTTCGGGGTCGTGGTGGTCATGGCACTCGCCACGGCGACACCGCTCGTCATCGTGCTGCTGATGCGCCTCACCGAGATCGTGGTCTCGCGGGTCGCACGCACCGATCACGCCACCTCGGTCTGGATCACCGACCTGGTGCTCGCCGCACTGTTCCTCGTCGCCGGGTTCGCCACCCTGCGCCGGCGTCACCGCCGTCCCGCCGACCACTGACCCCGTCCCCCGCACTGCCCCGCAGGCACAGGAGCCGACCTTGAGCCACCACCGCGTCCTCGTCATCGGATCGGGCCCCGCCGGGCTCACCGCCGCCATCTACACGGCCCGCGCCAGCCTGGCGCCGCTCATCATCGAGGGCGAGCCGAGCAGCACCAGCGATCAACCCGGTGGCCAGTTGATGCTCACCACCGAGGTCGAGAACTTCCCCGGCTTCCCCGAGGGCATCATGGGCCCCGAACTGATGGGCCGCATGCGCGAGCAGGCCACGCGGTTCGGTGCCGAGTTCGTGACCGCGAAGGTCACCCGCGTCGACTTCTCCACGCGTCCGTTCAAGGTGTGGGCCCGCGAGGCCGCCTACACGGCCGATGCCGTGATCGTCAGCACCGGTGCACAGAGCCTGATGCTCGGCCTCGAGGCCGAGCAGCGACTGCTCGGGCACGGGTTGTCGACCTGCGCCACCTGCGACGGCTTCTTCTTCCGCGGTCACGAGATCGCTGTCGTCGGCGGCGGCGACTCGGCGATCGAGGAGGCCACGTTCCTCACCAAGTTCGCCTCGAAGGTCACCCTCATCCACCGTCGCGACTCGCTGCGTGCGTCGAAGATCATGCAGGAGCGGGCGCTGTCGAACCCCAAGATCTCGCCACTCTGGAACACCGTGGTCGAGGACCTCGTCGGCGCCGACCGGCTCGAGGGGGCCGTGGTGCGCAACATCGTCACCGGCGAGGTGTCCACCCTGCCCGTGACGGGCCTGTTCGTCGCCATCGGCCACCGCCCCAACACCGATCTGTTCACGGGCGTGCTCGACATGGAGGACAACGGGTACCTGATCACCCGACCCGGCTCGAGTTACACCAACGTCGACGGGGTGTTCGCGTGCGGGGACGTCCAGGACCACACCTATCGACAGGCCATCACGGCCGCAGGGTCGGGTTGCATGGCCGCGATCGACTGCGAGCGCTGGCTCGAGGCGTCCGGCGCCCACTGACCCGACAGGGTGTGACGGCCGCCTGTGACAGCGGGCGATCGGTCATCTGCTCCTCCGCAGCGGGAGCCACCGGGAGTAGAGTGCGGGTCCGAGCGAAAGGAACGCGCATGGCCGACGGCATCGTCACCCTCACCACGTCAACGTTCGACGAGACGGTCGCCTCGAGCGCGAAGCCGATCGTCGTCGACTTCTGGGCCGAGTGGTGCGGCCCGTGCAAGGCGATCGCACCGATCCTCGGCGAGATCGCGGCCGAGCAGCCCGGCATCACCATCGCCAAGCTCAACGTCGACGAGAACCCCGATCTCGCGATGCGCTACGGCGTGATGAGCATCCCGACGCTGCTCGTGTTCGACGGCGGTGAGGTTCGTCGTCGCATCGTCGGTGCCAAGCGCAAGGGCGACCTGCTGCAGGAGTTGAACGAATTCCTTCCTACTTCCCGCTGACCCCCGGTCAGCGCGGCGAGGCCATCCGCGACCTGCAACGACGCCTCGGCGCTGCCGGGCATCACCCCGCCGGCGCAGAGGCGGGCGTCTTCTGCGACGCCACCGCCGACGCAGTGCGTGCGTTCCAGGCAGCACGGGGTCTTCGCACCGACGGCGTGTGTGACGAGCACACCTGGCTCGCCCTGGTCGAGGCCTCGTGGACGCTCGGCGACCGGGCGCTGTACCTCACGTCGCCCAACCTGCGCGGCGACGACGTCGCCGAGTTGCAGACCCGACTGGCGCGGCTCGGCTTCGATCCCGGGCGTGTCGACGGCATCTTCGGCCCGCGGACGGCGCGTGCCGTCGACGAGTTCCAGGTCAACTGCGGGCTGCGCGCCGACGCGGTGTGCGGTATCGACACCGTGCGCGCCATCCTGCGCGTGAGCGGCCAGACCGGTGACGGCCCGGGCATCGCCGCCGTCCGCGAACGCGAGGCGCTGCGCACCGGACCCGGTTCGGTGGCCGACTGCCGCCTCGTCGTCGGCCAGTTCGGTGGGCTCAGCAGCCTCACCCGACTGCTGGCGCGCGAACTGCGCCAACGTGGTGCGGCCGTGATGACCCTCGACGAGCCCGATGCCGTTGCACAGGCGCTCGCCGCCAACCAGTTCAGCGCCGACGTGTACCTCGGTTTCGAGAGCCGTCCCGAGTCGCCCACGGTCGTGCACTTCTACCGCGTGCCCACGTTCGAGTCGCTGGGTGGACGGACGCTCGCCGAGGAACTGGCCGCCGGCCTCGCCGCGGTACCGGGCCTCGAGCCACAGGTCGAGGGCATGCGCCTGCCCGTCCTGCGTGAGACGCGTATGCCGGCGGTGCTCGTCACCGTCGGCGCTGTGCGCCAGACCGTGGATGCCGCACCGTTGGTCGTCGACCAGGTGCTGCGGGCCATCGAGCTGTGGATCTCACGCGCGAGGTGAGAGTTTGTCCACAAGGTTGTCCCCCTTGTGTGCGTAACCCTCCAGCAGAACTCGCGCCTTGTTCACCACACTGAGTGGTTGTCTTACGCCGTAGCGCCACCGTTCGCGGTCATGTGGTGATAGATCCGCTCGAGGTCTTCGAGGTCCGCAAACTCGATGACGACCTTGCCACGTGTGGCACCCATGTTGACGCTGACGCGAGTGGACAAGTACTCGGACAACAGATTCTCGAGCTCGAGCAGGCCCGGCGGGCGCAGCGGCGGTGCCGTGTCGCCCGCACCACCACCCGTCCGCCCCGTCTCGGTGGGCGTGTTGTCGTCGTCGGCGGCGGGCACAGGGGCGCCGCGACCTTCGCGCTCGCGGACGGCGTCCTCGAGCATGCGCACCGTCCAACCCTCGCTGACCGCACGCTTGGCGAGCCCCTCTTGGAAGCTGCGGTCCGGCGTCCCGAGCAGCGCCTTGGCGTGGCCGGCCGACAGACGACCGTCGGCGAGCAACGACTGGATGCTGGCGGGGAGCGACAGCAGTCGCAGTGAGTTGCTGACTGCGGACCGGCTCTTGCCGACTCGCTGTGCCACCTGCTCGTGGGTCAGCGAGAAGTCCTCGATCATCTGGCTGTACGCCGCCGACTCCTCGAGCGGCGTGAGGTCCTGGCGGTGCAGGTTCTCGACGAGTGCCTGCAGCACCGAGCCCATGTCGTCGGTGGTGCGCACCACGGCCGGAATCGTGTCGAGGCCGGCACGGCGAGTCGCCCGCCAGCGACGCTCGCCAGCGACCAACTCGTACGAGCCGTCGCCCAGTGAGCGCACGAGGATCGGCTGCAGCACACCGATCTCCTTGATCGACGCAGCGAGGTCGTCGAGTGCGGCTTCCTCGAAGTGCACACGCGGCTGGTGGGGGTTCGGCACGATGCTGCCGACGGGGATCTCCAACAGGCGCGGTCCGTCACCGCCCTCATCCTTGGTTCCGGCGGCGCCCGACGGGATGAGCGCTCCGAGTCCCTTACCGAGTCCGCTGGGCCGGGCCACCGCTGACCTCCTTGGCGACGTTGCGGTAAGCCGTGGCTCCCCGCGAGCTGGAATCGAACACAATGATCGGCTGGCCGTACGACGGGGCCTCCGACAGGCGCACGTTGCGCGGCACGACGGTCTTGCAGACCTTGTCGCCGAAGTGCTCACGCACCTCGGCCACCACCTGGTCAGCCAACTTGGTTCGCGAGTCGTACATCACACACACGATCGTGCTCACCTCGAGCGACGGATTGAGATTCTTCTTGACGAGGTCGACGTTGCGCAGCAGCTGGCCGAGCCCCTCGAGGGCGTAGTACTCGCACTGGATCGGCACCAACACCTCACTCGCCGCCGTCAGCCCGTTCACCGTCAACAGCCCCAGCGACGGTGGGCAGTCGATGAGCACGTAGTCATAGTCGTCCAGCACGCTCTCGATGGCCTTGCGCAAGCGGTTCTCACGGCCGAACGCCGGCACGAGCTCGATTTCTGCGCCGGCGAGGTCGAGGCTGGCCGGTGCCACGAACAGGTTCTTCACGGCGGACGGCTCGACACAGTTCTCGAGCGACGCATCGTCCATCAGCACCTGGTACATCGACGTCTCCAGCCCACGGTTCTCGATCCCGAGACCCGTCGAGGCGTTGCCTTGCGGGTCGAGGTCGACGATGAGGGTGCGGTAGCCCAGCTCGGCGAGGCAGGCGCCCACGTTCACCGTGGTCGTGGTCTTTCCGACGCCGCCCTTCTGGTTGGCGACGGCCATGACACGGGGAAGTGGACGGCCAGAGGCCGATTGTTCGCTCATCGGAGGACGTCTCCTGACGTAGTCGGGGGGCGCGGACGGGAGGAAGGCTAGCGCAGGCGGCCGCTGTGTCGGCGGGATGATCCGTGCGGCACCTTCAGATGTTCCACGTGGAACACAGCGAGGCGGTCGACACGGCAGAGGATCCGCGCCGGGTGCCGGTGGGTGCGGGTGCCGGTGGTGTTCCACGTGGAACATCCACCGTCGGTCGCTGCACAGCGCAGGACCGGCACAACACGTCACTGGTGAATCGCGACGTGTCGGCCGATCGTGCGTGGCGGGCGTCGGGCGTTCGTCCGAACTGCAACGGCGCCCGTTCCGTGTTCCACGTGGAACATCCCGCACGGCGGCTGAGTGTGGGCCGCCGGCATCGTCAGTCCGATGTGGCGAGCCGGGTGAAGCGGCGGACGCCGTCGGTCACACCGTGGTCCTCCAGTCCCGCCGCGGCGATGACCTCGACCGGCCAGCGGCGGTCGTCGGCGACTGGCGGCTCACTGACCAGCAGGATGCCACCGACTCGCAGCAGTCGACCCGCCCACGCAGCGGTGACCGGGGGAGCAGCAAAGCTGCGTGCCGTCACCACGTCGAACGAGTGGGGTCGGACCGTCGCCAACGTCCGCACGTCATCGGCGTGGACGGACACTCGATCCGCGACCGCCAGCGCCGACACCGCCCGCCGCAACTGGTCAGCCCTCGCCAAGCGCCGCTCGACCAGCACCACCGACAAGTCGGGCCGACGAACGGCGATCACCAGACCGGGTAGCCCGCCACCAGAGCCGAGGTCGGCCAGCGATGCGGGGCCGTCGGGGAGCAGCGCCACATAGCGGTCAGCATGCGCAACGGCGTCGTCGAGCGACGTCGTGCCGATCGCTCCCCGGTCCTGCAGACCGGCGAGCACCGTCAAGAGGGGTTCAGGCAGTCGCGCCACCGGCGGGCGCAATCACGACCCGGCGCTGCGGATCGTCACCCTCCGAGCGGGTCTCGATCCCGTCGACGCCCGAGAGGCTGTCGTGGATGATCTTGCGGTCTGCCGACGACATCGGCTCGAGCACCCGGGCCACGCCCGACGCCTTGACCTCATCTGCCATCTGCAGCGCGAACCGGCTCAGCGCCTCACGACGACGCTCGCGGTACCCACCGACGTCGACTCGCAGCCGGGTGTCGTGGTCTCCGAGGCGGCGCTGGGCCGCCACACGGGTGAGGTCCTGCACGGCCTGCAGCGTGGTGCGACGGGGGCCCACCAGCAGGCCGAGGTTCTGACCGTCGACCTTCAGCTCGAGATCGTCACCGTCCCGAACGACCTCGACCGTGCCCTCGGCGCCGAACGCCTCGAGCAGTCCGACCATGAAACGGCGAGCCTCGTCGCCAACCTGCTGTGCGTCCACGTTGTGCTCCCCATGTGCCGTGGCGCTCGACGGCGCCGTGGTGTCTGCCTGTGCGCCGTTCGACGCGTCCTTGCTCGTCGCGGCCGGGCGCTGCTGCGACCCGCCCGACGACTTCTTCTTGCCCTGGCCCTGTTGCTGGCCCTGACCCTTCTGCTTGCTCTGCTGTGTGCGCTGACCGTTGCCGCGCCGCTCGGGACGCTCGCCGTCGGCCTCGCCCTGACCGTCCGACGACCGACCGCCACGACGACGCCGGTCGACCTTCTGACGAGCCTGCGTCGGCCGCACGCGGGCCCGCACACGGGCCTCGCCGCGGGTCCGGCCGAACAACCCGGCCTTCGGTTCCTCGAGCACCTCGAACTCGGCGTCCTCGGGGGCCACCCCGAGACGGTCGAGCGCTGCTTCCTTTGCGTCGTCGACGGTACGACCCGTCGTCTCCACCCATTCCATGATCGATCCTGACTCAGTGCTGTTTGCGGCCGGCTTTGCCGGTCGAGGCGGGACGGCCCTTGCTGGGGCCGCGCCCGGCGGTCGGTGCGTTCTTCGGCGGCGTGACCCGCTTGCTCGTCGTGCGCTGCGGTGTCGGCTCCTTGGCCGCCGATGCTTCCTTCTTCATCTGGGCGAAGAACCCGCCTTCGTCCTTGGTCAGCTCACGGGCACGGGCGCCCGCCGCCTGCGCCTGACGACCGAGCGATTCCTCACCCTTGTAGAACCGGTGCGTGATGTACCAGTTGAGGCCGATGCGGAAGATCGCCTGCGCCATGTAGTACACGACCAGACCGGTGAGATAGAAGACCAGGAACACGGCGAAGACCACCGGCAGGTACTGCATGACCTTCTGCTGGGTCGCCGACATCTGCGGTGACACGGCAGCCCGGCTCGCCACCATGCGCTGCTGCACCCAATAGAGCACGCCGAGCACGGCCACGAGCAGGCCGTAGACGATGCCCTTGCCGAACGACTCGGCGAACATCTCGGTCGGGCGGACGGCCAGGTCGAGACCCCAGGCCATCATGCTGGTGCCGCCGTCGAGCGCCTTGAACAGCTCGGATGACGACGAGAGGTACTGCGGGTGGATGAAGCCGTCGGCGCCCTTGTCGCTGATGCCGTGCAGCACCCGGAACATGATGATGAACACCGGCATCTGCAACAGGAGCGGGAGGCACGACGCCAGCGGGTTCACCCGGTGCTCCTGATACAGCTTCATCATCTCTTCGTTGAGCTTCTGGCGATCGCCGCGGTGCTGCTGCTGCAGCTTGCGCAGTTCGGGCTGCAGCTTCTGCATCTCGAGCATGCCCTTGGTGCTCTTCAGCACGAGCGGGGCGGTCACCACCATCACCACGAGGGCGATCAACGAGATGGCGACGATGTAGTTGTGGGTGATGCTGTAGAACCAGGCCAACAGTGAGGCCGGTGGCTCGAAGAAGCTGATCGACAGCGTTGCGGAGACCAGCGGGATGGTCATCGGGTTTCCTTCCGGACGGTGCGGCGGGCAGGGGAGCGGCGTTCACCCGGGAGCGGAACAGGGTCCCATCCCGACGGGCCGAACGGACGACACCGAAGAATTCGACGCAGAGTGAGAACAAGGCCACGGAGCGTGCCATACCGCTCGAGCGACTCGATGGCGTAGGCGCTGCAGGTGGGGGTGAAGCGGCACGGGCTGGGTCGGCCGTCGGCGGCACGCTGGTACCACCGAACCGCCCGGATCGGCCACGACGAACGCTGGTGCTCGCTCATCGACGGTCCGCCAACGAGCGCAGCATCCGCATCAGATCGGCGGACAACTCGTCGTACGAGCACTCGGCGGCGGGCGGACGAGCCCCGATCAGGTAGTCGCCGGCGGGCAGCAACCCCTGTGCCTGGGCGGTCTGGGCGGCTGCACGGAGTCGGCGCCGCACCGTGTTGCGCACCACGGCCGGTCCAAGGGCGCGCCCCACCGAGAAGGCCACACGCGGGGGTGTGGCCGTGCCGGGTGGGTCGAACAGAACGCTGCACCACAGTGCTCCGGCCCGTGCGCGGCGGCCCTCGGCGGACAGGCGCCCGAAGGCGCTCCGCGCACGGATGCGCCAGATCAAGCCGACAGGCGGTGGCGGCCCTTGGCGCGGCGGGCCTTGAGGACGGCCCGACCGGCTCGGGTGCTCATCCGGGCGCGGAAGCCGTGCTTCTTGGCGCGGCGGCGATTGTTGGGCTGAAAAGTGCGCTTCACGCGGCTCTCCTCGGGGCTCCGGGCAGGTGGCCACCCGGCGTTTGATGCGAATGCTGGACTCCACGCTCCGCAAGCCGGCACGTGGAACATGCCAAGACTACGGTGGACCACCCGACGCGGCAACCGACGGCGCCACCCGGTCTGGGTCGTCCGGTCCGGACGGCCCCGCCGAGACCCCCGTTCGGACCCCCCTGGTCTTCCTGCTAGCGTCCTCCGGACCCGCCGGCCCAATTGTCCACATCGTGTGGACAAGCATGTGGACGTGCGGCGTGGAACAGGACGGAGGTGCAGGTGAGCGACCACGAACAGTTGTGGACAGCCGTCGCCCAGCTCCTGCGCGCCCAGGTCTCCGAGGCCGTCTGGTTCTCGACCTTCCAGGACGTCGTGCCGCTCGACAGTGACGCCTCGGTGTTGCTCGTCAGTGCACCCAACGCGCATGCTCGCGACCGAATCCTGTCGCGGTACCTCCCGCTCGTCCGTGACGCCCTCGACGAGATCGGCTCGAGCCACCTGCAGTTCAGCATCGAGGTACAGCTCGCCGAGGCCGAGCCGGTCGCCGAATGGGTCGCCGACGCTCAGCGGGAGGGTGGCCAGCCGAGCACCACCACGACGACGCCCGAGCCCCAGCAAGAGACCGGGGGCATGAATCCCCGGTACACCTTCGAGACCTTCGTCAAGGGCGCCAGCAACCAGTTCGCCCTCGCCGCCGCCCTCCGCGTGGCAGAGACACCCGGCCGCAGCTACAACCCGCTGTTCATCTACGGCTCGGCCGGTCTGGGCAAGACCCACCTGCTGCACGCCATCGGGCACTACGTGCAGAGCCATTACCAGCACGACATCGTGCGCTACGTCAGCACCGAGACGTTCCTGAACGAGTACGTCGACGCCATCCGCACCAACACCACGGCCAACTTCAAGCGCCGCT
>JBMSSR010000084.1:0-11132 GCA_049424465.1 Ilumatobacteraceae bacterium | reverse complement strand
CAGGAGGCCTTCGACGCCGGCGACACCGCCTGACACGACGGCATGACGTGACGGCCTGACCGGTCGCCCGGCTCGCCCGTTGGACCGGTCGGGTCTCACCGAACTCTCACCGAGGAGCGGTTGACGATTTACCTCTGGGGTGCATCGTGAGCACATCCCACGAGGGCATCACCCACGAGGGACACCAACCCCGGTCCGGAACCCCCCGCCGGGCCTGAGAAAGGACCCACGCATGAGCAAGCCCCGTAGCAAGAAGAAGATCGTGACCGCCGGCCTCGTCGCCGGTCTCCTCGCCGGTGCCGGTGCCGGTCTGGTGCTCGAGGTCTCCGGCTCGGCCGGCGCCGAGCAGAGCGTCACCGCCGCCGGTGCGAGCACCGACGCCGCGGCGGCCGACCCGGCCAGCCAGCTGCAGAGCATCCTCCAGCCGCTCGTCGACGACGGCACCCTCACCCAGGCGCAGGCCGACGCGGTCATCGCAGCCCTCGAGGCAGCCGGCCCGATGGGCATGGGCGGGGACTTCGACGGCGACGGCCGGGGCGGCCACCACGGTGGTCGCGGCGGCGACTTCGGCGGCGCCCACATCGAGGGTCTCGGCCCCGACGCCCTGAGCCTGGCCGCCGACACCATCGGCATCAGCGAGGACGAGCTGCGTACCGCGGTCGAGGGTGGCCAGACCATCGCCGACGTCGCAGCGGCCAACGGCTCGAGCGCCGATGCCGTGATCGCTGCACTGGTCGAGGCAGCGAAGGCGCACATCGACAGCGACGTCGCCGAGGGCGAGTACACCCAGGACGAGGCCGACACCCGCCTCGCCGATGCGACGACCGCCATCACCGACTTCGTCAACAACACGCCGCCGACGCCGATGGGCGGGGACTTCGACGGCGACGGCCCGTCGGACGACACGGCCACCACGGCGCCTGGCGCCTGACCCACATCCATCCCGCGCACGACCGGTCGACGACCTCCCTGCGTCGACCGGTCCTGCGGGCCCCTCTGGGGGCGGTGCCCCGCGCCCGCGGGCACGGCCACCAGTGCATCCGGGCCCGGGTGCGAACGGTGCCGTGACCTGACACCATGACCGGTGGTCCGGACCGCCGCCCGTGCCGGCAGCGAATCGGGCGGACCTGCTCCCTGCCATCTGACACCCGCACCACCTCCCCACCGCACCGAGCGAATCGACACGACATGAGCGCACGAATCCTCCTCGCCGACGACGACCGGGCCATCCGCGACTCGCTCGCCCGGGCCCTCTCGCTGGAGGGCTACACCGTGGTGCAGGCACACGATGGCGCGCAGGCGCTCACGCTCGTCGGTGGCGACACGTTCGATGCCGCCGTGCTGGACGTGATGATGCCGAACGTCGACGGTCTCACCGTGTGCCGCGTGCTGCGCGCCGAGCGCAACCGCCTGCCGGTCCTGATGCTGACGGCGCGCACCGAGACCCAGGACCGGGTCGCCGGCCTCGATGCCGGTGCCGACGACTACCTGCCCAAGCCGTTCGACCTCGACGAGTTGTTGGCCCGACTGCGCGCCCTGCTGCGCCGCGCCAGGCCCGACGACGGGCCGGGCAGCGACAACGCGGTGCTGCAGGTCGCCGACCTGCGACTCGACGTCACCGCCCGCCGCGCCTGGCGCGCCGACCGCGAGATCGAACTGAGCAAGACCGAGTTCGACCTGCTCGAGCTGCTCGTGCGCAACCAGGGCATCGTGCTCGACCACAGCACGATCTACGACCGGATCTGGGGCTACGACTTCGGGCCCGACTCGAAGAACCTTGCCGTGTACATCAGCTACCTGCGTCGCAAGCTCGAGGGGCCCGACGACAGCAAACTCATCCACACCGTTCGTGGTGTCGGCTACTCGGTGCGCGTCGCATGAGCCTGCGGCTGAAGATCGTGCTCCTGCTGTCGGTGCTCGCCGCCAGCGCGACCGCTGCGATCGGCGTGGTGTCGTACCGCACCACGGCGCGCGAACTGCGGCACACCGTCGACGACTCGCTGCAGGTCGCCGCCGACCGGTTGCTGCGCGCGCCGAACATGCCGGACCAGGACCGTGACGGTGACGGCGGCGGCGATCGCGACGGTGACCGCGCCGACCGACCGCGCGGGGCGGTGTTCGAGCAGGTGCGCTGGCAACTGGTCGACGGCACCGGCACCATCCTCGTCGCGTCGAGCCAGGACGTCATCGACGTGACGGCGCTCGACCTCGACGTGGCGAACGACGTCCGCGCCGACACGTTCCGCACCGAGCGCGCCGACAGGACGACCTACCGGGTGCTCACCGTGCCGTTCGCCGAGGGTGCGCTCATGCTCAGCCGCTCGCTCGACGAGAGCAACGCCGTGGTCGCCGCCATCCTCCACCGCACCCTGGTGTGGATGCTGGTCGTGGTCGCCGTCACGATGGTCGGCGGCTGGTTGCTCGCGCGCCAGGTCACGCGTCGCCTCGAGCACCTCAGCGCCACGGCACAGACGGTCGCCACGACCGGCCGCCTCGACGTGCCGGTGCCGGTCGACGGCAACGACGAGACGGGCCGCCTGGGTCGCGCGTTCAGCGGCATGCTCGACGCGCTCAGCCGCAGCCGTCAGGCGCAGCGTCAGCTGGTGCAGGACGCCGGCCACGAGCTGCGCACGCCGCTGACGAGCCTGCGCACGAATGTGTCGGTGCTGCGGCGCAACCTCGATGCCCTCAGCCCCGAGCAACGAGCGGCGCTGCTCGACGACCTCGACAGCGAGACGCGCGAGCTGACCGACCTGGTCAACGAGCTGGTCGAGCTGGCGACCGAACAGCGCGACGACGAGCCGGTACAGCATGTGATGCTCGCCGACGTGGTCGAGCGCGTCGCTGCCCGCGCCCGTCGCCGGACCGGGCGCGACATCGTCACGACGGTGGACGACTCGTCCGTGCAGGGCCGCCCGGGCGCGGTCGAGCGCGCGGTGCAGAACCTGGTCGACAACGCGTGCAAGTTCGCACCCAGCGGGCCCATCGAAGTGACGCTCTCGACCGGCACGGTCACGGTTCGCGATCACGGACCCGGTCTCGACGAGGCCGACATCCCGCACCTGTTCGACCGGTTCTACCGGGCGGTCGGCACACGCAGCCTGCCGGGCTCGGGACTCGGCCTGTCGATCGTGCGGTCGGTCGCCGAGGCGCACGGTGGCACGGCGTTCGCACGTAATGCGGCCGACGGCGCAGGTGGTGCAGAGATCGGGCTGACCATCCGGAACGTGCCGCCGCAGCCGTCAGCCGGCTGAACGACCCGCGTCAGCCGGGCTTGCGGGTGTCCTCGACGCGCACTGGGTCGTCCATCACGAACCGGAGCGTGCCGGCCGCCGAGAAGTTGCCGATGACGTCGACGACGACGTGCATCGTGCTCGACACGTACACGCAGAACGTGCCATCGGCGCCGACGCGCACCGTCGACGTGTTGGACGCCGACGCACCCACGACGGCGTTGACCGTCGGCGTCGCCGGCGGTGTCGTCATCGCCGAGCACGCACGCACCGTTGCGTAGCCGGCACCCGCGGCATCGACACTGGCGACCTTGACGAACAGGTTCGACGCGCCGGCCGGTGCTGCAATGCGGATGACACTGCCGGCCGGGATGGCCGTGCCGCAGGTCTGTACGAGCGTGATCGGGTCGGTCCAGCACTGGCGGGTGTCGATGAGGCGACTCTGCGGCAGCAGCGCGAACGGCTGGCCGCCGGCACTCGCGGGCACGAGCAGACCGAGCACCTCGTTGAGCTCGTTGAGGGTGGCGATCGCGTAGGTGCAGTACTCGACCTCGGTGCCGATGTCGTCGGCGCGGATGACTGCGAGGTTGGAGATGGACTCCGACGCGAGGAAGTTGAGGTTGCTGAACGGCTGCGTACCGGGCTGCAGCGTCGCGCAGTCCTTGGCGACCTGGTTGCCGTTCGTTGCGGCACCGAACACCGTGAGGTTGGCGAGCACCCCCACCGCCGGCAGCGACGTGGCAGTGGTGATGCGCACCTCGTCACCCTTGGGCACCGGACCGCGGTCGAAGCATGTGTCGTCGGCGAGGCAGAAGGCGTTGGTGCGGGTGTCGACCGTGACGCGGGGCGTGACGGGCGCCAGGTGGAGACCGAGTGGGGCCTGTGCCGCCGGCACGAAGAATCCCTGCACGTCGACGATCAGGTGCATCGCGCTCGACACGTACAGACAGACGCGACCCTTCGAGTCGACCGGCACCACGGTCATCGATGCCACCGCACGCGAGGCACGGACGTTCATCGTCGAGTACTGACGAGGTGTCGTGACGGCACCGCATCCCTCGGCGGTGACGGTGCCATTGGCCGATGCGATCGATGTCAGGTTGACGAGCGACGCTGCGGCGCCGGGTGGCGCGCCGGTGTACACGACGACGCGGGTGCCGCTCGGTACCGGCTGGCCCTTGGCCAGGCACATCAGCGAGATGGTGCCGGAGGTGCTGGCCGTGTCGAAGCACGCACCGCCCGGTCCGTTGACGTTGGCGATGCGCTTGGCCTGGTCGGGTGTGCCGTTGAACTCGAAATGCATGGGGTCGCGGCTGACCGACGACCGCCACTGCGTCGTCGACTGGCACCCGCTGCTCCAGCCGTAGCCACCCCAGTACAGGCCCCACTTCTCGGCGACCTGCACCACCCACTGCGGGATGTCGGTCTCCATCGGCGTCTGGCAGGCCGTGACGCCGTCGATCGAGTAGTACGTCTTCAGCGGGTTGGCGACCGTGTTGAAGTCGGTGGCCAGGCCATACGCATGGTTCGACAGGCTCGCCCGCGCGAGACCGGCACAGTCCTTGCGTGTCGTGGCGGTGCACCGGAACACGTAGGTGCCGGTGCCGCCGTTGATGACGTATCCCTTGGACTGGATCTCCTTGAGGAACCCCTCGAACAGCGGGAGCGCCGCAGGTGGCGTGCGCAGCGAGCCGAGGCGCACCGCGCCGAACGTCGAGGTGTTCGATGCCAGGGCCTTCTCCCAGCCGGCCAGTGCGGTACTGCCGTTGTAGCCCCACCCGAGCCACGACCAGCCCGGCGGCGGGAACGTGTACGTGCGGTTCTGCACGCCGAGCGCGTCGGCCGTCGCCTGGTTGACGATGCCGGTCGACGTCATGCCCTTCGCGATCTGGAAGCGCTTGACGGCGGTCTCGGTCTGCGAGCCGAACTGACCGTCGACCACGATGTCGGCGCCGTTCGCGTTGAGCGCCTTCTGCACGTCGGACACGACATAGCCGGTGGCGCCGCGCGCGAGGTCGACCCACGGCAGGACGTCGCCGGGCACCGGGTCGGGGAACGGCGGGGTGGCCCAGCCGCGCTCCTCGGGCAGGTCGGTGACGAGGGTGATGACGCAGCCGGCGACGTTGCCCGAGTTCTTCTGCTCGTCGGAGCACACCGGTGGCCGGGTCGGGGTGTACCACGGGGTGCTCGCCGCCTCGGCGACGGGACTGCTGGAGGGTGCGCTGTACCACGCGGCGGAACCCGCCACGATCGAGGCCACGGCGAGCGCGGCGACACGGGGGAGAGGGCGTCGCATGGGTTACGAGGGGTATCGGCACGGGCCGCCGACCCCTGCAGTCTTGTGCATCGACCGGCGGAAGTGCCGTCATGCCCACCGCCGACGGTCCGCGCGGCCCGGGTCGCTGGGGCGGTCGGCGGGAATGGCGGCGCCGCGGATGGCGTTCCACCCGGCGTGA
This sequence comes from Ilumatobacteraceae bacterium, assembly GCA_049424465.1. Lineage (GTDB taxonomy): Bacteria > Actinomycetota > Acidimicrobiia > Acidimicrobiales > Ilumatobacteraceae > UBA668. The sequence continues at coordinate 5,443 of JBMSSR010000084.1, read as the reverse complement.
CCGAAACCCCCACCGCCCCCGACGAACGCGACATCGCAAGTGTCGAGCGGTTCATCCCCGCCCCCGCCGAGTCGATCTTCAACCTGCTCGCCGACCCCTCCCGGCACCGCGACATCGACGGGTCGGGCACCGTGCGTGCCCCGTCGGGCGGTTCGCAGCGGCTCGCCCTCGGCAGCGTGTTCGGCATGAACATGCGCCTCGGCATCCCGTACGCGATGGTGAACGAGGTGGTCGAGTTCGAGGAGAACCGACGCATCGCGTGGCAGCCCCGGCCGAAATACAGGTTGCTGCGCCGCTTCGTCGGTGGCCGTATCTGGCGCTACGAGCTCGAGCCGCGCGAGGGCGGGACCCTGGTGCGCGAGACCTGGGACATCCGCCACGAGGTGAATCCAGCCTCGGTGCGGCCGCTGCGGGCGAAGGTCATCGAGTCGATGACCGCAACGCTCGAGCGCATCGAGCACCTGGTCACCGCCTGACGGGCGGCGCCGGTCGCCTACAGCGTGCCGGCGTCGAGGCGGCCGAGCACCTCGACGGCGCGCTCGCGCACTGCATCGAGGTCGGCGAGCCGCTGCGCAGCACGCACCTGCTGCACGATGCGGGCGTTGCGGCCGAACCGCTGCTCGTGGCGGGCGAGGAAGTCCCAGTACAGCGTCGTGAACGGGCACGCGTCGTCGCCGGTCCGCTTGGTGCGGTCGTAGCGGCAGCCCCTGCAGTAGTCGCTCATCCGGTCGATGTACGCGCCGCCCGCTGCGTAGGGCTTGGTGGCCATCATCCCGCCGTCGGCGTGCAGCGACATGCCCACCACGTTCGGCACCATCACCCACTCGGCCCCGTCGACGAACCCGGCCCACATCCAGTCCACCATCGCGGTCGGCTGCACCCCGGCGAGCAGCGCGAGGTTGCCGAGCACCATCAGCCGCTGGATGTGGTGCACGTACCCGTGGTCGTGCAGCCCCTGCAGCGTCGTGCTGACGCAACGCATCTCGGTGGGCGAACCGGTGAACACCGGCGGCAGGGGGCGCTGTGCGTCGAGCTCGTTCTTGTGCGCGTACTCGGCGCCCCACAGCCAGTAGAGGCCCCACACGTACTCGCGCCAGCCGATCACCTGGCGGACGAATCCCTCGGCGCTCGCGATCGGGACACCACCCGCGCGGTACGCGACCTCGACGGCGTCGCACACCTCGCGCGGTGACAGCAACCCGATGTTGAGGTACGGCGACAGCAGGCTGTGGCCGACGTGCCAGCTCGCCGACGGCATCGCGTCCTCGTGCGGGCCGAACAGCGGCAGCACCTCGTCGACGAAGTGTGCGAGCCGCTCGAGCGCGCCGGCGCGGTCGGTCGCCCATGTGCCGTCCGGGTCGGCTCCCCACACCCGCCCGCTGCGCCGCAGGTGCTGCACGACGTCGGCGTCGAGGTCGTCGAGCGGTGACCGCAGCGGTGCGGGCCAGTGAGCACTGCCGTCCTTGGGCGGTGGCTGGCGGTTGTCGGCATCGAAGTTCCACCGCCCACCCGTCGGGACGTCGCCATCCATGAGGTAGCCGAGCCGCGTTCGCTGCCAGCGGTAGAAGTCCTCCATCTTGAACGAGCGCCGACCCGCGGCCCACGCCGCGAACTCGTCGGGGTGACAAAGGAACTGGTTCGAGCGCCGCACCGACACACCGAGACGGTGCAGCAGGGCGAGCCCGTCGCGTGACGCGGGCTCGGTGGCGATCACCTGGGACGGCGAGTACGCGGCACGGTGTTGGTGCAGCCCGTCGGCGAGCGTCGGCGCGCCGCGGTGATCGACCTCGAAGCCGTCGGCGCGGAGTGCGGCGGCGAATCGGCGCATCGACGTGACCACGAAGTGGGCGCGCTGCACGTGCCACCGCTTGGACGCGAGCTTGGCCTCGCTCTCGACGAGGAGGACACGGTGTGTGTCGGGCGAGGCCTCGGCGAGCGCGGTGAGCCTGCGGTCGAGCTGGTCACCGAGCACCCACACCGTCGTCGTCACGGCGACACTCTGCCGCGCCGCAGTGGGGCGTGCCGTGTCGGGTGCACGGTCAGCAGCGCGTAGGGCGTTCCGGATCAGCCGGCGGGCGTGATGTCGGCGAGGAACGTGCTCGCCAGGTCCTTGCCGAGCATGATGAGGACGCCCGCATCGCCCATCGTCTCGGTGCCACCCGTGATCCACGCCGGCACGGGAATCGGTGTCGGCTCGACACCCATCAGCCGGCCGACCGTGCGGGCGACAGCCTCGCCCTTGTCGGGGACGAAGTAGATGCGCGTCACGTCGAGCTGTTCCTCGGGGCCCCAGCCGTTGGTCGGCGTGAGCACCTCGAAGCCGAGCGCGGCGAGCTCGTCACTGAGCCGGCCGGCGGCCCCGTTCACGTTGGACGAGTTGGCGACCATGATGGATGCCCCGGTGAACACCATCGGCTCGGTGGTGGTGGTGCTGGGGGGCAGCGTGGTGACCGTGGTCGGCGCCTCGGGGGTGGCGCCGTCGGGGATGGTCGTGACGGACCCGCCGATGGGCGGCAGCGTGCCGGGGAGCGCGTCGTCGCGCGTGCTGCGGCACGACACCGCGCCGAGCACCAGGAGCGCCGGCACGACGAGCACGGCAGCGCGGCGTGACCGAACGCGGGCACGGCTGGCGGATCGAGGCGTGGCGGTCGGTCGGGGGAGGCGGGAGGGCGAGTGCACGTCGATCGGTCGTCCGGTGGTGAGACGGCGCCGACGCCCACCGGACGATCACGCAGTCAACCACGCGAGGTGCCACTGACGGGTGCATGCTCCCGCAGTCGCGCAGTGCCGTCCGGGTGACCAGCGTCGTCCGGGTCGGCAGGGGGCGGTCGAGCGCAGGCGACGGGTGACGGTCGGCGCGTGGTGATCGACCGCCGAGGTGGCAGGCTGGTGGCCATGCCGCGCTGGCGCACCCGCCCGTTCGTCGACTCCGACCTCCCCGAAGTGCTGCGCATCGCCGCCGAGGGGGAGGCCACGGTCGACCCGCACTACCTGCAGTACGTCGCGCACACGGGTCGCCTCCTCGTCACCTACGACCCCAACACGTTCCGCACGGTCGCGTTCGGTGGCGCCATCCCGATCCGCTCGGTCGACCGCACGGTGATGATGGTCACCGACCTGTTCGTCGAGGCGGCCAACCGCGGCTATCGCGCCGGCACCGAACTGATCGAGTCGCTCGTGGGCGACCACCAGCACCGCATCACGTCCAGCTCGAAGGACCCGGCGGCGATGCAGGCGTACCACCGCCAGCGGATGGACCCGAAGTGGAAGGTCCGCTACATGGAAGGCCACGGCGCGAAGACCGACTCGGTGCCGTCCATGCTCAGCACCTCGCGCCCCGATGCGTGGCGTCACGACCGTCACGACCTGATCGACTTCTACTTCCAGCGCGGCGCCATCGTCGGAGGCGACTCGGTGTTGCTCAGCAACCCGATCGAGGTGCGCATCACCCGCCTGCACACCAGCGACGCGATCGACGTGTTCCGCCGCATCGTCGCCCACTTCCCGACGCGCATGAAGGTGAGCCTCTGCGTCCCCGAGCAGCACCCGCTGTCCGACTGGCTCGACGACCACGGCTACACCGAGGTCGACCACGACTGGTTCTGCTGCACACAGGGCGTGCGCGTCGATCCCAACCTCGCGGTCGTCGACCCCGGGCTGTGGTGAACGTGGTCGCACGTCGATGATCCCGCCGCTGTCCCTGCTCGACCTCGCCATCATCGGCAAGGGCGCGACCGCTGCCGACGCGCTGGCGGCCAGCGTCGTGCTCGCGCAGCGTGCCGAGCAGTTGGGCATCCGTCGCATCTGGTACGCCGAGCACCACAACATGGGGTCGATCGCGTCGTCGGCGCCGGCAGTGCTCATCGCCCATGTCGCCGCGCACACGCGCACGATCACGCTCGGCGCCGGTGGCGTCATGCTGCCCAATCACTCGCCGCTGACGATCGCCGAGCAGTACGGCACGCTCGCGACACTGCACCCCGGTCGCATCGAGCTGGGCCTCGGCCGTGCCCCCGGCAGCGACCAGGTGACGATGCGCGCGATGCGGCGCGACCACACGTCGGCCGACACGTTCGCCGACGACGTGCGCGAGGTGCAGGGGTACCTCAGCGGTGACAGCCGGGTGCCCGGTGTGTCGGCCGTGCCGGGTGCCGGCACCGACGTGCCGCTGTACATCCTCGGGTCGTCGCTGTACGGCGCGAGCCTCGCTGCGCACCTCGGGCTGCCGTACGCCTTCGCGTCGCACTTCGCACCTGATGCGCTGCGTGATGCAGTCGCGCTGTACCGCCGCCGGTTCGAGCCGTCAGCGGTGCTCGATGCCCCGCACGTGCTGGCGGCCGTGAACGTCATCTGTGACGACACCGACGAGGGGGCTGCCGACCAGTTCCGCACGGCGGCGCGCTGGCGCGTACAGCGGTTCCTCAACCTGCCCGAGGCGCTGCACGACGCCGAGCTCGACCGGGTCATCGCCAGCCCGCAGGGTCAGCAGATCGTGCGCATGATGACGTACTCGGCGGTCGGCGACCCCGGCACGGTCTCCGACTACCTCGAGCAGTTCGCCCTGCACGCCGACGCCGACGAACTGGTCGTCGCGCTGTCGTCACCGACCATCGAGGGTCGGCTCCACTCGCTCGACCTCGTCACGGCGGCGGCCACTCCTGGCCTCGCGGCTCCGCTCGCGCCGACTGCAGTACCGGTCGCATAGGCGAGGACCGGACACTGGCCGACTGCGCGCCGGTCAGTCGGGGAGTGCCCAGTCGATCGGTGCGAGCCCGGCCTCGACGAGCGCGGCGTTGGCGCGGCTGAACGGCCGGCTGCCGAAGAACCCGTTGTGCGCGCTGAGCGGTGACGGGTGCGCCGACTCGATGACGGTGTGCCGAGACGTGTCGATGAGTGACGCCTTCTTGCGTGCTGATGTGCCCCACAGGATGAACACCACCCGTGTCGGCTTGGCGTTGACCGCACGCAGCACCTCGTCGGTGAACAGCTCCCAGCCGCGCTTCTGGTGCGACGCCGCCTGGCCGGCGCGGACCGTGAGCGTGGCATTGAGCAGGAGCACGCCGCTGCGCGCCCACGACTCGAGATTGCCGTGTGACGGCGTGGTGATGCCGAGGTCCTTGCGCAGCTCGGTGTGGATGTTGACGAGCGACGGCGGGACGGGCACGCCGCGCTGCACCGAGAAGCACAGCCCGTGCGCCTGACGGGGCCCGTGGTACGGGTCCTGGCCGAGGATGACGACGCGCGTGTCGGCGTACGGCGTGAGGTGCAGCGCTGCGAAGACCTGGTCGTGCGGTGGGTACACCGTGTAGCGCTCGCGCTCGCCGGCGACGAACGACTGGAGCGGCTCCCAGTACGGCTTGGCGAGCTCGGCGCGCAGCACCGGGTTCCAGTCGGTGGTCGTCACGGGCTCAGTATGGCGACGCGACACGGCCGCCCGCATGGC
>JBMSSR010000083.1:0-11301 GCA_049424465.1 Ilumatobacteraceae bacterium | reverse complement strand
CCCCGCCACAGTTCGAGGGGGGGTCAGGAGTTGCGGGCGTTGTAGTCGGCGATGAGGCCGTCGGCCTGGCGCGCCGCGTCGGCGAGCGTCGACGCGACGTCGGCGCCGTCGAGGATGGCGGCCACCGCGATCGCGAGCACCGACCGGATCTCGCGCAGCGGCCCGACGACGGGACCCGACGACGTGAGCGCATCGGGCGAGGCGAGCAACTGGTCGAGCGCCACACCGAAGCGCGGATCGGCAGCGAGCGTGCCCTTGTACGGCTCGAGGTCACGAGCGTCGTTGCGCACCGGGATGTAGCCCGTGGCGGCGGCCCACTCGCTCTGCTGCTGGGCACCGGTGAGGAACGTGATGAAGTCCCACGTTGCCGCAACACGCACCGGGTCGTCGTGGTTGACCGCCCACAGCGCCGCACCACCGATGAGCGCCCCGGGCGCACCATCGGGACCGGGCATCGGGCTGACACCGACGTCGTCGACCGTGATCTGCGGGAACTGCCCGCCGCGCAACACGTCGAGCACCGGCCCGAGCGAGGCCGACGTCGCGATGGTCATCGCCGCCGGCTGCTGCGCATCGGCCAGCTTCAGCAGGTTGTCGTACCCGGTACCACTGTTGTCGCCGACGTTCACTGCGAGGCCGTCGGTCACCATGGTCTGCAGGAAGCCGAGCAGGTCGGTTGCCGTCTGGTTGTCGAACAACACCTTGGTGGCGCGGCTCGTCCGGCCGTTGTCGCCATCGGTGTAGTACTCCTGCGCCTTGCTGAACCACTGCTCGATGTACCAGCCACCGCCGGAGTCAAAGCCGCTCTCGAGCGCGATGCCGAACGGCGCCGCACCCGAGTCGACGATCTGCTGGCTGTAGGCGCGGACGTCGTCGAGCGACGCCGGTGGCGTGTCGGGGTCGAGGCCCGCTGCCTCGAACACCCTCTTGTTGTAGAACAGCACCGGGTTGGAGATGTTGAACGGCATCGCCCACTGCATGCCCTGTGTCGCGTATGCGTCGAGCGCGGTCGGCAGGAACGGTGTCGTGTCGAGGCCACTCGACTCGATGCACTTGCCCACCGGCACCGTACTGTCGGTGTCGATGATGCTCTGCACCGTGTACTCGGGCAGCTGGATGACATCGGGCCGGCTGTCCTGGTTGGACTGCAGGTACTTGTCGAGCGTTGCCTCGTAGTCACCACCGACAAGTGTCACGTGCACCTTCGACTGGCTGGCGTTGTAGTCGGCCGCCAGCGCGTCGAGCTGCTCGCCGAGCGGGCCGCTCATGCCGTGCCAGAACGTGAGCTCGACGGTCTCGGTGGCGCTGTCGAGCGCATCCGTCGGGCAGTCGGGCAGCGTGTCGGCAGCGACGGTCGTGGTGGTGGCGAGCGTCGTGTCACCGCCCGTGACCGTCGGCACCGGCGTGGCGCGCTCGCCTGAATCGGTGACCGAGCCGCCGCCGCTGCACGACGCGGCTGCGAGTGCCGCCACCAGCACGAGTGCGGCGGGACGGGTGCGAACGCGACGGCCGCTCATCCCTTCACCGCGCCCGCGGTGAGGCCCCGCACCAGTTGACGCTGGAACACGACCAGCATGAGGAAGATGGGGAGTGCGGCTATCACGAGTCCTCCGGTGATGAGGTTGAAGCGACTGATGTCGCCTGGGGTACGCAGGCTCTCGAGCCCGATCTGAATCGTACGGTGCCGGTCGTCGGTGATCACCTGCGACGGCCACAGGTACTGGTTCCAGGTCGCGAGGAAGGTGAACAGCCCCAGCGCGCCGAGTGTCGGCCGGCACAGCGGCGCTGCGACCTCCCACAGGAACCGCAGGTGCCCGACGCCGTCGAGCGCGGCCGCCTCGCGCAGTTCGCCCGGCAACTGGCGGAACGTCTGGCGCACGAGGAACACGCCGAACGTCGAGGCGAGCGACGGGATGATCAGCCCCTGGTAGGTGTTGATCCACCCCAGGCCGTCGGCGGTGCGACGGTTGATGACCACCGTCACCTCTGCCGGCACGAGCATCGCGGCGAGGAACACCACGAACACGATGTTGCGGCCGGGGAACTCGAGGAACGAGAACGCGTATGCCGCGAGCAGGCTCGTCACCACGACGCCGAGCGTGACGGCGACCGAGACGAAGGCACTGTTCAGCAGCAGTCGCCCGAGGTCACCCGTGGTCCACGCGGCACGGATGGTGTCGAGGGTGAGGTCGACCGGCAGGAGCGATCGAGGGTGATCGAGTGAGTCGGGGCCCGACTTGAGCGCCTGCAGCAGCACCGCCCAGATGGGGAACAGCACGATGGTCGACACGAGCACCAGGAGCGCGTAGCGCCCTGCCGTGCGGACCGGTGTCGAGCCACCCACGATGCCGACCGGGCGCCTCGACCGTGAACGATCACGTGCCATAGTGCACCCGTCGCTCGAGTCCCCTGAACTGCACCACGGCGAACACGAGGCACACGAGGAACAGCAGGATCGCTGCGGCCGACTTCAGGCCCAGGTCGCTGCGGATGATCGAGTCGTTGCCGTAGATGAGGTACGGGATGGTGGTGGTGCTGCGCTCGGGGTTGGGACCACCACCGGTGAGCAGCGCGACCTCGCCATACGTCTGAAGTGCGCGCGTGGTGAGCACCACGGTTACGAACAGCAGCGATGGGGTGAGCATCGGCAGCGTCACGTTGGTGAACCGTCGCCAACTGCCAGCACCGTCGACGTACGCGCTCTCGTACAGTTCTTTCGGCACGCCCTGCAGGCCCGCGGTGATGACGATGAACGTGAAGCCGAGACCGGCCCAGATGCTGCTGAGCGCGACCGCTGGCAGCGCGGTGGACGGGTCGCGTAACAGACCGGGGCTCTTCAGCACCGGTAGCCACCCGCTGAACAAGTCGCTCAGCACCCCGATCTCGGGCTGGAGCAGCACGAACCACACGAGACTCGCCACCGCGACGCTCGTGGCGACGGTGCTCGAGAAGATCGTGCGGAAGATGCCGATGCCGCGCAGGTGCTTGTCGGCCAGCACCGCCAGTGCCACACCGAGCACGAGGCCCGCCGGCACCGTCATGAGCGCCAACTTCACCGACACCAGCAGCGCCTGCTGGAACTCGTGGCTGAGGAACGCATCCGAGTACTGGCCCCACCCCGCGTCGCGGCACCGCTGACCGGTGCTGTCGCAGCGCAGGTGGCCCAGCTGCACGGCCTTGACGAGTGGGTAGATCGTCCACACGCCGAGCAGCACCAGCGACGGCACCAGCATCGCGATCGCGGGCGGCACGTCGTGCAGTCGCCGCTTCGCGCGGCGGGCGCGAGTCGGTGTCGGGGCCGTCACGGCAGCCGCATCCCGGACGCTGCGTCGAAGCGATGCCGGTCGCGCTCGTCCGCGTCGAACGACACGCGCTGGCCCGCCACCGGCAGGTCGGGGGCGGGCGGCATGCGGGCGACGACGCGGGTGCCAGCGGCAACACCCTCGGCGAGGTCGGCGATGACCAGGACCTCGTGGCCGAGGTGCTCGACCTGCGTCACCACGCCCGCGAGCGGCCCGGTCGTCGCGAGCCGCAGGTGCTCGGGGCGCACTCCCACCTGCACCGATGCGTCGCCGAGCAGACCGGCCGGAAGGAGGTTCATCGGCGGCGTGCCGACGAACTGGGCGACGAACGCCGACGCCGGCCGGTCGTACACATCCTGTGGCGCACCGACCTGCTCGATGCGGCCGCCGTTGACAATGGCGACACGGGTGGCCATCGTCATCGCCTCGACCTGGTCGTGGGTGACGTACACGAACGTGCTCTCGAGCCGGCGGTGCAGATCGACCAGTTCGGCTCGGGTGTCACCGCGCAACTTGGCGTCGAGGTTGCTGAGCGGCTCGTCCATCAGGAACACCGCCGGGTCGCGCACGATCGCCCGTGCGAGGGCCACGCGCTGGCGCTGACCGCCGCTGAGCTGGCCCGGCTTGCGGTGCATCAGCTCGTCGAGGCCGAGGACCGACGCTGCCCGCAGCGCGGCCGCAGCTCGTTCGTCGCGCGGCACACCGCGGGCCTTGAGCGGGAACTCGATGTTCCGCTGCACGGTCTTGTGCGGGTACAGCGCGTAGTTCTGGAACACCATGGCGATGTCGCGGAGCTTGGGCTCGACATCGGTGACGTTGCGGTCGCCCACGAAGACCTCGCCCGACGTGGGCACCTCGAGGCCGGCGACGATGCGCAACAGCGTGCTCTTGCCACAGCCCGATGGGCCGAGCAGCACCATGAACTCGTGGTCGGCGATGTCGAGCGTGACGTCGTCGACTGCAGTGACCGCCGTGTCGCCCTCGCCGAAGACCTTCGTGATGCGGTCGAGACGCACGGTTGCCACGTGGTCACCGTATTCGATCAGCGTCCGGGTTCCTGCCACGTGCGCAGCAACAGCGCGCCAGACGACTGCCCGTGTCGCGACGTCCTCGGGTCAGGCGCGGCGGGCGGTGGGGCGCACCTCGAGCACATGCTCGGGCAGCGGCTCGCCGGTCTCCTCGTCGGTCCAGTACGTGCCGGCCTCGAGCCGGCCGAGCGCCGTCTCGACATCGGCCAGGTCTCGCTCGATGGCATCGAGGTCGAGCGGGCTGCCGGTCGACGGCGTGGCGTCACCCGCTGCGTCGGTGCCGGGCGTCGGGTCGTCGTCGTGCTCCACGACCGCCGACACTACCGACCCGTCGCCGTGCACCGCACGGCCGCCCTGCGCGGCAGCCACCCCGAGCGCCGGTGGATCGGTCGGGACCGGCCACGGCACCAACGGTAGGGTGACGACGTCCAGGTCAGTCCGCTGACGAGTCGTGGGGGAATCCGTGGCCGATCCGATCGAGGCGAGCGCTCCACCGGCGGTTGCCGACCGCCGGGCGCCGAGCGCGCTCGGTCTGCGCTCCACCGCCCGCCGACTCGGTCACTACCGATGGGTCGAGCAGCGACTCTTCGAGATGCTCGGCGCATGGGCCACGTCGGTGCCCGAGGCATTGGTCGCCGTCCGACTCGGCGTGCACTGCCACCAGCACGCGTGGCACGTCGGGCTGTGGCGCGACCGGTTCCCTGCGCTGCACGACCTCACCCCGGAGCAACTCACCGTGGCACCCGACGAGCGCGTCGCACGGTTCCTCGATGCCGTGGCCGAGCCCGATGACACGCTCGCCCGCGTCGTCGGCGTCTACCGGGTGGTCCTGCCGCACCTCGTCGCCGAGTGCCGCGCCCACCTCGACCACACCAACGACGTCACCGACGGACCGACCGCACGCGTGCTGTCGCTCGTGCTGCGCGACCTCGTCGACCACCTCGCCGAGGGGGAGTCGATGGTGGCAGCGCTCGAGCACGGCGCCGACGACTCGCAGCGCGCCGAATCGCACCGCCACGCGCTCGAGCAGGAACTCGCGTCCGCCGGCGGCCTGATGGGCACCGACACGCCCGACCTCGCCGGAGCGGGGTTCAGGCAGTGAGGCGCGCATGAGGCCGGTCGAGCTCGGCGGTGTCCGCACCTCGACACGGACGGTCAACGGCGTCGATCTCGTCGTGCACGAGGCGGGCGACCCGTCCCGGCCCGCCCTGCTGCTGTGCCACGGGTTCCCCGAGCTCGCCCACAGCTGGCGCCACCAGATGGCGCCACTCGCCGCCGCCGGCTTCCACGTCATCGCCCCCGACCAGCGTGGCTACGGGCACTCGTCGGCACCGCGAGAGGTCGCGGCATACGGCATCGACCACCTCACCGGCGACCTGTTCGCGCTGCTCGACCACTTCGGTCACGAGCAGGCAGTGTTCGTCGGTCACGACTGGGGCAGCATCATCGTCTGGCAGGCCGCGCTGCTACATCCCGAGCGCGTGCGCGCCGTCGTGGGCGTGAGCGTGCCGTTCGTCGAGTGGCCCGGACCGCCCACACACCTGATGCGGATGGTCTACGGCGACCGTTTCTTCTACATGCTCTACTTCCAACAGGTCGGCCCGCCGGAGGCCGAGCTCGAGGCCGACCCGCGGCGCACGATGGCAACCGTCCTGTACGGCGCCTCGGGCGCAGCGATGTCGTCGCGCCTGCCGCCCACCGAGTTGCCCCCGATGGAGGGCACCGGGTTCCTCACCATGATGGACGCCCCGCCGTCGACACCGTTCCCCGGCCCCGAGGGCGGGTGGCTCGACGACGCAGACCTCGACCACTACGCAGCCGAGTTCGCGCACAGCGGCTTCTTCGGCCCCGTCAGCTACTACCGCAACCTCGACGCCAACGCCGTGCGCCTCGCCGACCTGCACGGCGACCGGTTGACGATGCCGAGTTACTTCATCACCGGCGAGGCCGACGTGGTGCGCCTGATGGACCCCACGGGTCCCGAACGGATGCGCGCCCAGTTGCCCGGCTACCGCGGCGAGACCATCATCCCCGGCGCCGGCCACTGGGTGCAGCAGGAGACCCCCGACGCCTTCGACGCCGCCCTGCTCGGATTCCTCGCCGACCTGTAGCCACACCGGACGAGCCGGCGTGGCCGACCGGCACATTCCGCCGGTTCCACACACTGTCTGGGCTGGGTCGGACGAATCTGTCGCCAGCGTGTGGTGACCCTTGACGCGGTGGATATCGTGACCGAATCTCGGGGTGTCGCCCTGGCCCTTCCGGTGAGTTTCCAAGGAGAGACGTGGCGAAAGATCGTGTGGAACGCGACGAGGAAGATCTCGTCCGCCTGTATCTCACAGACATCGGTCAGTACACGCTGCTGACCAAGGACGACGAGGTTCGCCTCGCAAAGCAGATCGAGGACGGCAAGACCGCCGCCGCCGAGCTCGCCGCCGCCACCGGCCTGACGCCCGCCAAGAAGCGCGAGCTCCGCCGTGCCCAGCGCGACGGCGAAGAGGCCGAGCGGGCGTTCGTGCAGAGCAACCTGCGACTCGTGGTCAGTATCGCCAAGAAGTACCAGGCATCTGGCCTGCCGCTGCTCGACCTCATCCAGGAGGGCAACCTCGGCCTCATGCACGCCGTCGAGAAGTTCGACTGGCGCAAGGGCTTCAAGTTCTCCACCTACGCCACGTGGTGGATCCGCCAGGCGATCACCCGCGGCATCGCCAACACGGGCCGCACGATCCGCCTGCCAGTGCACGCCGGTGACACGCTCGCCCGCCTGCAGAAGGCGCGCAGCCGACTCGAGCTCAAGCTCGGTCGTCCCGCCACGCTCAGCGAGCTGGCCAAGGAAGTCGAGATGCCCGAGGACAAGGTCACCGAGGCGCTGCGCTTCGCCGCCGAGCCGCTCTCGCTCAGCGAGCCGCTGCGCGAGGACGGCGACGCCGAGCTGGGTGACGTGGTCGAGGACCGCAGTGCCGAGAGCCCGTTCGAGGTCGCAGCCACCGCGCTGCTGCCCGAGGAGATCGCGCGGCTGCTCGCCCCGCTCGACGAGCGCGAGCGCGAGATCCTCAAGCTCCGGTTCGGCCTCGACCGTGGCGAGCCGCGCACGCTCGAGGAAGTCGGCGAGCACTTCAACCTCACCCGCGAGCGCATCCGCCAGATCGAGGCGCGTGCCATGAGCAAGCTGCGCCACCCTTCGTCCGACACGGGCGCGCGCGACCTGCTCGCCGTCTGACCCGGTGCCGGTGCTGCACCGGCACTCCCCATCCCTCGCCGAGGAGCCGCGATGGATCTCATCGACCTGATGCCGATGTCGATGTCGTTCAAGGTGGTCACCACCATCGAGGTCGACGACGAGGCGCAGATTCCTGCCGGCTTCACCGGTCGCGTCAAGCGGTTCGAGCACGGCGTGGTGGCCTACGTGGCGTGGTACGCCGACGGCAGGCTGAACAATCCCGGTCGCACGCACCCGGCGTACCGCAGGTTCCGACCTGACGGTCGACTGAAGTACGAGCTCTTCTACCGAGAGGGCGAACTGCACGACCCGTCGCCCACGTCCGCCGCCGTGCGCGGCTTCTTCGCGGACGGGACACTGCACTACGAGGAGCGCTACTCGGGTGGACGTCGCAATGACGCCAGAGACGGCACCGCTGCCATCCGCAAGTGGCGCAGTGACGGGTCGCTGCGCCACGAGCTGCACTACCGGGACGGCGCTCGCGCCGACCGCTGACCGTCAGGTTCAGGGCACGTCGACCGGCGTACCCGTCACCGGTACCACCGTCGACTGGTCGGCACACGTGGTGAGGGCGACGAGCGACACCTCGACGCCCGCTGCGGTACGACGGTCGACGAGCGTCGCGCACGCAAACCATGTCGGGTCGACGACGGCGAGGTAGTAGTCGTCGTACACGACGTCGAGCACGAGCGACCGACCATCGTCACGCATCGACCGGGCCAACGACCCCAGTTCGCCGGCGACGTAGACCGGGCGGAGCGTCGTCGGCTCGCGCGGCTGCAGCATCGTGAGCGCAGATACCGCGGTCTGGCGGTACAGCGTGGTCGGAGCGTTCGACATCACCACGGCATCGGGGTGCGATGCCAGTTCGTCCGCCACCAACGGCGGCAGCCCCCGGTCCGGGAGGGCCACGAACCATGGGCGGGTTCCCACGCTCACGGCCACGAGGAGTGCAACCACGAGCGTGATGCGGCCAGCCGACGTCGGCCCCGTGGCCCACCGGCATACGACTCGGTGCGCGCCGATGACCAGCAGCGCCATGGCGGCAACGCGCACCAGCAGCAGTTGCCGCTCGTCACGCAGCACCACCTCGGCATCGAACACGAACCGACCGATCACCACGCTTGCCGCACCTGCGACGAGCACGAGCGCAAGGAGTGCCGTCGAGCGCTCGGTCGACCGACGCACCGCGAGGACGGCTACGACGGCGAGACAGAGCCCCCCGAGCACCAGGCCGGCCGCGTGCGAGGCGCGCACCACGCCGTCGAGTCGCACCCAGCCCAGCAGCGCCTCGAAGAAGCCCATGTCGCGGATCGGGTGCCAGGCCAGCGCCTTCGGTGCCGAGCCGAACAGCAGCGGCACGAGCGCGAACTGCCACGCCAGCACTGCCGAGGCGGCACTCACCACGGGGACCGTGTCCGACCTCGCTCCCCGGCGCAGCATCACCTCGATCACGCGCCACACCGCGAGCACGACGAGCGCCACGACGAACGACGGCTTCACCGCGCATGCCGCCGCGAAGAGCAGTGCGGCCGCCCACCGGGACACTCGGCCGGTCGACGTCGACGCCGCGACCGCCCCGAGCAGCAGCGCGACCGCGGTCACGTCGTACACCGTCGTGCCGACCAAGTTCGACCAGGTGACAGTGCCGAACACGGTGTGCTGCGTCGGGCCGACGACCATGACCACCTGTGCCGCAACACCTGCTGCCCACGAGTCGGTCACGCGGCGCACCACCATGGCGAGCAGGACGAGCGCAGCCGCGCCGGACAGCGCGTTGACGACCCACATCGCACGGTCCACCGGCAGCGGCACGAGCGCAACGAGCAGCGGGTACAGCGGACCGAGATCGGCCACCGGGACCCGGGGCAGCCGCAGATACGTCGTCGCGACATCGAGGCGCAGCCAGTACTGGTCGGTCGGCGAGGTCAACGAGCCGCAGCAGCGGACGTTGTGCACGATGCCGGCCACCAGGTTGCCGTCGACCGTGTCGTAGAGGCGGTGCGGCCTCGCGCGCACCATGCCGAGCGTGAAGAGCGTCGGCACGACGACCACAGCCCACCACGCGCCCAATGCGCGCCACCGCTGACGTGCCGAATGCCATCGACCCGGCTGGCGACCCCCCTCGACCACGACCTCGTTGTAGCACGGCCATTCGCGCCCGTCAGCGGTCGCTACCGTCAGCGGCGTGGCACGCATCGTCCTCATCGGCGCCGGCAGCACCGTCTTCGCACGCAACCTGCTCGGCGACATCCTCTCGTTCCCCGAACTCGCGTCCAGCGACATCGTGCTGTACGACATCGACGCAACGAGACTTCGCACGAGCGAGACCGTGGCGCACCGCATCGCTGCCGCCCTCGGCGTGACGCCGAGCATCAACGCGACCACCGACCGCCGTCGGGCCCTGGCGGGCGCCGACTACGCGATCAGCATGTTCCAGGTGGGCGGCTATCGGCCCAGCACGGTGATCGACTTCGAGATCCCTGCGACGTACGGCCTGCGCCAGACGATCGCGGACACGCTCGGCATCGGCGGCATCATGCGCGCCCTGCGAACGGTTCCGGTGATGGCGTCGATGTGCCGCGACATGGAGGACGTGTGCCCCGATGTCCTGCACCTCAACTATGTCAACCCGATGGCGATGAACTGCTGGGCGATGAGCCGCATGACGAGCATCGCCACCGTCGGGCTGTGCCACAGCGTGCAGGGCACGGCCCACCAGCTGTGCGAGGACCTCGGCATCCCCGAGGACGAGATCGTCTACCGGGCGGCCGGCATCAACCACATGGCCTTCTACCTGCGCCTCGAGCACCGGGGCGTCGACCTGACGCCACGGCTCGCCGAGCTGGCCGCCTCGGCCGCCGACCCGCGCCGGCCGATGGGCTCGATCACGATGGCCGACCGTGTGCGCTACGAGATGTTCCGCCGCACGGGGTACTTCGTCACCGAGTCGAGCGAGCACTTCAGCGAGTACGCACCGTGGTTCATCAAGCGCGACCGCCCTGATCTGATCGAGCAGTTCGACATCCCCCTCGACGAATACCCGCGTCGCTGCGAGGAGCAGATCGCCGGATGGGAGGCACTGCGCGACCGGCTCGAGCACGACGACCGACCGATCACGGTGCGCCGGAGCGCCGAGTACGGCTCGGGCATCATCCACTCGGTCGAGACCGGCACGCCGCGTGTCGTGTACGGCAACGTGCCCAACCGCGGTCTCATCGACAACCTGCCGCAGGGCTGCTGCGTCGAGGTGCCGTGTGTCGTCGACCGAAACGGCGTGCAACCCACCACCGTCGGTCCGCTCCCACCGCACCTCGCGGCGCTGATGCAGACGAACATCAACGTGCAGGCACTCACCGTCGAGGCCCTCGTCACCGGCAACCGCGAGCACGTGTACCACGCGGCGATGCTCGACCCGCACACGGCTGCCGAACTCGACCTCGACACGATCTGGCGGATGGTCGACGAGTTGCTCGACGCCCACGGCGACATGATCCCCGAGCCCCTGCGCCGCTGACGCCGTCGCGCCCACGGGCGTGATGGCGGAGGTGGACGGGAATCGAACCCGCCGGACAGGGGTCTCCTGTCCCAACCGCGTTGAAGGCGGCGGCACCCACCAGGCGTGCGGACACCTCCGACGACGAGGGTAGCCGGACGACGGCTCGAGCCGTCACCGAGACGCCGTGATCGGCCGGACGGCACGGCGGTACGCTGCGACGCATGTGGAAGAAGCTCGTGCTGCTCGTCGCCC
>JBMSSR010000082.1:0-11389 GCA_049424465.1 Ilumatobacteraceae bacterium | reverse complement strand
GGCCTCGAGGCGCACCGCGGTACCGTCGGGCGCGGTGAGGGGGTCGGGCGTCGGGTCGAAGTCGAGCCGGCCCGCCAGAGCGAGGGCGACGACGGTGTCGGGTGACGTCACGAAGGACAGCGTGTTGGCCGACCCGTCGTTGCGCTTCGGGAAGTTGCGGTTGAACGAGTTGACGATCGTGTTGGTCGTGTTGTTCGAACTCGACGGGCGGTCCCACTGCCCGATGCACGGGCCGCATGCGTTGGCCAGCACGGTGGCACCAATGGCCTCGAGGTCGGCGATGAGGCCGTCGCGCTCGATCGTGGCGCGGGTCTGTTCGGAACCGGGGGTGACGAGCAACTCGCACCTCACCCGCAGGCCCCGGGCCGCTGCCTGTCGGGCGATACTGGCGGCGCGGGTGATGTCCTCGTACGAGCTGTTGGTGCACGAGCCGATGAGTGCCGACGAGATCTCGAGCGGCCAGCCGTTGGCTCGAGCCTCGGCGCCGACCTGCTCGCCGATGCGATTGGCGCGGTCGGGCGAGTGCGGGCCGTTGATGAGCGGCGTGAGTCGGTCGAGATCGATCTCGATGACCTGGTCGTAGGACGCGCCGTCGTCGGGCCGCAGGTGCTCGGCGACCTTGTCGGCCGCATCGGCGATGGCCTCACGGCCGGTCGCCTTCAGGTACTGCGCCATGTTGTGGTCGTAGGGGAAGACGGAGCACGTGGCGCCGATCTCTGCGCCCATGTTGCAGATGGTCGCCTTGCCGGTGGCGGAGATGGAGTCGGCGCCGGGGCCGTAGTACTCGACGATCGCGCCGGTGCCTCCCTCGACGGTGAGCACACGGGCGACCTCGAGGATGACGTCCTTGGGCGAGCTCCACCCGCTGAGCGAACCCGTGAGCCGCACGCCGATGACCTTCGGCCAGCGCACGTTGAACGGGAAGCCGGTCATCACATCGACGGCGTCCGCGCCGCCGACCCCGATCGCGACCATGCCGAGACCACCGGCATTGGGGGTGTGGCTGTCGGTGCCGATCATCATGCCGCCGGGGAACGCGTAGTTCTCGAGGACGACCTGATGGATGATGCCGCTGCCGGGGCCCCAGAAGCCGATGCCGTACTTCGCGCTGACGGAGCGCAGGAAGTCGTAGACCTCGCGGTTGGTGTCGATCGCGACGCCGAGGTCGATCGTGGCGCCGACCTTCGCCGAGATCAGGTGGTCGCAGTGCACGGTGCTGGGCACGGCGGTGGTCGGCAGGCCGGCGGTCATGAACTGCAGCAATGCCATCTGTGCCGTGGCGTCCTGCATCGCCACGCGATCGGGGTGGAAGTCGTTGTAGGTGCCGCCGCGCTCGATGGCCTCGTCGGCGTCGCCCAGATGGTTGAGGAGGATCTTCTCGGTCAGCGTGAGCGGGCGGCCGAAGCGCTGCCGGCCGCCGGCGACCCGTGCCGGGAGTGAGGCGTAGACCTGCTCGACGAGTTCGATCGGAGTGCCGGCGGTGGCGTTCATGGTGTCCCCTTGCGTCGTTCGCGGATGTAGACAACTATAAGACAAGTTCGGCCGCCACCCACACACCGACCGGACCGTGTCCCCGATGCCGAACCCCCGTCCACCACGCCGCCCGTCTCCTGCCCGTCTCGCGCCGGGTGGGGCGCGGACGATCCGCTACCAGGAGATCGCCGCGGCGCTTCGCGAGCGGGTGCGGGCGGCGGGTGCCGGCCATGTGCTGCCGAGCGAGAGCGACCTGTCGGCCGAGTTCGCCGCCAGTCGGGTCACGGTGCGCCGGGCGCTCGAGGTGCTGCGCGCCGAGGGACTCGTCGACTCGCGGCAGGGCTTCGGGTGGTTCGTCGCGGGCGAGCCGGTGCGCCAGCAGCTCGGTCGGCTCGAGACGATCGAGCAGCAGCTCGAATCGGGCGGGCGGCATCCCGAGCGCGAGATCCTCGAGTTCGCGTTCATCGAGGCGCCTGCCCGCGTCGCCCGCCAGTTGCACACCGCGCACGTGCTGCGCGTCAAGCGCCGCAACCTCGCAGACGGCAGCCCGTTCGCCGTGGTCACGGTCTGGTGCCCCGCCGACCTCGGCCAGCACCTCAGCCGCCGCGACGTCGAGCGCAAGCCGTTCTACGAACTCCTCGGCGTCGAGCTTCGCGGCGCGGTACAGACCATCGGCGCGGACGCGGCGACCGACGACGACGCAGCACTGCTGGCGGTACCGGTCGGCAGCCCGCTCGTGCGCTGCGAACGACTGACCACCACGGTCGACGGGCGGCCGGTGCTGCTCAGCGAGCACCGCTTCCCGGCGCACCGGACCGAGTTCGTGGTCGACCTGCCACAGGCCGAGCCGTCGATCGTCCCGAGCGGGCTCCGCCTCGTCGCGGATGAGAGACTCGGGTCATGAGCAGCGAGATGACGATCGGGTTCCGTGACCGGGTGCACATCGAGGTCACCGACGGTGTGGCCGACGTGCGAATGACCCGTGCTGACAAGCGCAACGCGCTCGACAGCGACATGTTCCTCGGCCTCGCCGAGGCGGGGGACTGGCTCGCGACGGCCAACGGCGTCCGCGTCGCGGTGCTGCACGGTGACGGCACCTCGTTCTGTGCCGGTCTCGACTTCGGCACGATGGCAGCGCTCGCCGGCGGCAGCGAGCGACCCGCCGAGGGCAATCCGGGCGAGATGCGCGACGGGCGCATCACACACCTGGGTCAACAGGTGTGCTGGGTGTGGCAGGAGGTGCCGGTGCCGGTGATCGCCGCCGTCCATGGCCATGCACTCGGCGGTGGCATCCAGCTCGCGCTCGGCGCCGACATCCGCATCGTGCACCCCGACACGCAGCTCAGCGTGCGCGAGGTGCACTGGGGACTCGTGCCCGACATGACCGGCACGTTCCTCCTCGCCCAACTGGTGGGAGTCGACGTCGCCAAGGAGCTCGTGTTCACCGCCCGTGTGTTCGACGGGCGCGAGGCACACGTACTCGGTCTTGCCACGCGGCTCAGCGAGCGACCGCTCGACGACGCGATGACGTTGGCCCGCGAGATCGCGGGGCGCAGCCCCGACGCAGTGCGTGGTGCCAAGCGACTGCTCAACGGGCTGTTCAACGCTGGCGCTGCCGAACAGTTCGCCGCCGAGCGGCGCGAGATCGGCGCCCTCATCGGCCGGCCCAACCAGGTCGAGGCCGTGATGTCGAATTTCGAGAAGCGCCCGGCGGCCTTCATCGACCCGTCGTGATGAACGCACCGAACGGGAACGGGGGACACCGATGACGAAGGACGACGAGCGGTCGCAGGAGGACGGCACCGCGTCGGTCGATCCCGACCGGCTGAAGCTCTTCTCGTTCCAGGTGTTCTCGAAGCTCGAGGGTGCGGTGACAGCGGGAATGATCCACCTCGGCGACCAACTGGGCCTGTACACAGCCCTCCGAGCCGCGCCGGGCGGCCTCACGACCGCGGCGCTGGCGGCCGCGACCGGCACGCACGAGCGCTGGGTCCGGGAGTGGGCGCACAACCAGGCGGCGGCCCGTCTCGTGGTGCATGCGGCCGGCACTGCCGCCGACGGCCGCGACGACCGGTTCTCGCTCACCCCCGAGGCAGCCGTGGTGTTCGCCGATCCCGAGCATCCGGCATTCGGCATGGGCATGTTCCACCGTCTCCCGCAGACGATGCGTGCGCTCGAGCACGTGCGCGACAGTTTCCGCGACGGCGTCGGCCACGACTACGACTCGCACGGGCCCGAGGGGGCCGTCGGCATCGAGCGCAGTTTCGAGCCGTGGAACCGCGCGCACCTGCTGCCCACCGTGCTGCCAGCACTCGACGGCGTCGTCGACCGGCTCGTGCAGGGCGCTCGGGTCGCGGACGTCGGCTGTGGTGCCGGCAGCGCCGTGCTGCTCATGGCAGCGGCGTTCCCGGCCAGTACGTTCACCGGGTACGACATCTCCCGACATGCGCTCGACCGCGCCGCGACCAAGCTGTCGGCGAGCGGTCTCGGGAACGTCACCTTCTGTGACCCGCGCTCCGAGCCACTGCCCGGTGACGGGTCGCTCGACCTTGTCTGCACCTTCGACTGCATCCACGACATGGCGCACCCGCAACAGGTCATCGACGCGATCCACGCATCGCTGCGCGACGACGGCGTCTGGCTGCTGGTCGACATCAAGGCGCGTGAGACGTTCGTCGAGAATGCGACGAAGAACCCGATGGCGTCGCTGATGTACGGCATCAGCGTGTTGTCCTGCATGTCGTCGGCCCTCAGCGAGCCCGACGGGGCCGGCCTCGGCACCCTCGGGCTGCCCGAGTCGACGGTCCGCTCGATGGCGTCCGCAGCGGGGTTCGAGCACGTCCGCCGACTCGACGTCGACCACAGCATCAATGCGTTCTTCGAGATCAGGAAGCACGCCGCGCGCTGACTCGTCGCGACAGGCGCCGCGACGTCAGTCGTCGTGGATCACGTCGAGACGTCGCTCGGCGAAGCGCCACACCCCGTCGGTGCGGCGGTATGTGTCGAAGTAGGTGCCGACGAGTGTGCCGACCTTGCCCTTCGAGGTGCGGTACTGCTCGATCACGGTGACGCGGCCGTGGCCGGTGCCGTTCGCCTCGTCGACCTCGAAGACCGCGTTGGGGGCGGTCTGCACGAACCACTTCAGGCCCTTCACGAACCGGTCCTTGGCCGCCATGATCGCGTCGATCCCGGTGATGTCCTTGCCGCCGACCCGCCACACGGCATCCGCCGTCCACACCGCAGCGAACGCCTCGTCGTCGCGACGCGTCGCCGCATCGCAGTAGCGCGAGATGAGCTGGTGCAGGGCCGTGTCGGTCGCTGGCGTGACGACGTCGGGGCCCGACAGGGTGTGCGCTCCGGGATTGCGCAGGGCGTCTGGCTCGAGGCCGACTTCCCACGCGGCGAGCGTGCGGACGTGGTCGATGAGCTGCTCGCGCGTCATCACGCCCTCGTGCGCGGCGAACTGAACGGCGAGACCGTCGACGACGGCGGTGAGCCGCAGCGCCGCCGCGGCCGGATCGGCGCACGCGAACTCGCCGCGCTCGACACCCAGCCGGATGACACGCTCGAGCACGCCCGCAGACCGCTCGTCGAGTTCCTGACTGATCGTCCGCATCATCGGGTTGCGGAGTGCCTCGCCCCAGCCGTCGATCCAGAGCATCCACTCCATGTCGTCGCTGCCCTCGGGCACGTAGTTCAGCACGGCGCGGTCGAGTTGCTCGACCGACGTCGGTGCCGCCTCGATCTCGGCCTCGAGCTCGGCGAGGTCCTTGCGTGCGTAGTGGGCGAATGCCTCGGCGAGGAGCTGTTCCTTCGAGTCGAAGTGATAGTGGATGAGGCTCGTCGACACCTCGAGCCGCTTCGCGACATCAGAGATGCGCGTCGCCGCGAAGCCGCGCTCGATGACGACCTCACAGGTGACCTCGAGAATCTCGGCACGGCGCTCGGCGACGGTCGGCTTCTTCACCGGCCGAAGGCTACCGCCGCGTCATGTCGTGATCAGGCGGGGTCGAGGATGCCGGTCAACCCGGTCGGGTGCGGCCCGATGGCGAGCTGCTCGAGGATGCCGCAGCCGTGTTCGGTGCGCCCGTCGGCATGCAGCAGCTCAGCGATGCAGAACGCCTGGACGTGCACGTGGAGGCGTGAACACGGATCGTCGACCGGCAGGTCGAGACGTTCGCCTGCGGTCACCGACTCGCCCTGCCAGGTGCCGTGGGCGTGCGTCGGGTGGCCGTAGCCGATGCCCCGCATCATGAACTCGTGCCGTGGGGTGAGGCGGACCGTGGAGGTGCTGCCGTCCCACGCAATGAGGTCGTACTCGAACGATGACGCCCACCGTGTTCCCGGTCGCCACGTGACTCTCCAGTCGACGGTGCGCATCATCTCGGGCTCGGCACCGACTCGCGCGATGGCGCCGGTCTCGTGCCAGCGCCGTCCATCGCCGTCGTCATTCACGTCGAAGTGGGTCGAACAGGACTCGAAGTTGACGGGCGCCCACAGCCAGAAGAACTGCGGCAGCCCGACAGGTGCGCCCGACGGCGCTGCCTCGCCGACCGGACGGATGCCCCATGACCGGTCGCGGCTGCCCCACAGCGAGTCGACCCCGAGCCGCTCGCCGTCGAGCTCGATCCACCCGTACCACGATCCGAACTGGGTCAGCCGTGTGTAGTCGAAGAACGGCCGGACGCCGACGCGCCGGAAGAAGTGCGGTTCCTCGATCGCCGGCGAACGCGACTCGAAGGTGAGCTGTGCGCGCACCCCGTGTTCCGGCGCCTCGACGGTGATGCGGAGCTCGTGCAGCGGCTGCACGACGTCGATGCGGATCGCCCCGAGATCGGTGGCGGCGGCGCGGTCGAGTGGTGCCCGCTGCGAGCGGAAGACACTGACCTGACGGCCACCTCGCACGACCGAGAACGCGGCATCGGCGACATGACGGTTGGGGTACACGCCGAGCGCCGCACCGAAATACAGGTCGCCGTCGTTCGAGTACCCGTTGAAGAAGTACCGGTCGTAGTGGTTGAGGTCGGGTGTCGCGGCGTGCGCAATCGGGGCGGACGTCTGGTGCACGGGGTAGTCGTCGTAGCTCGAGAGCACGATGTCACCGTAGTCACGCCCGCCCGCTTCGCGGACCGTTGGGCGGCGTGGGTGCTCGACTCGTAACCTCGCTGTATGGCTCGTGACGCGACGACGACGGGGGAGTTCACCGTGTCCCGACGACGGGTCCTCCGCGACGGGTTCTCGCCGGTGGCGTTCACGTCCATCGCCGTGGCGGCACTCGTGATGCTGGGTGCGATCGTCGTGACGGGTGGTGCCGTCCGCCTGTCGAAATCGGGGCTCGGGTGCACCGACTGGCCGAACTGCAATGGCAGCGCGTTCGTCGACCTGTCGAGCACCCACTCGGCGATCGAGCAGGTCAATCGGCTCTTCACGTTCCTCGTCGGCATCGCCGTGGCGCTCGCCGCGGCGGCAGCCTGGTTGCGCCGTCCGGCGCGACGCGACCTGCGCGTGCTCGGCAGCCTCGTGCTCGCCGGTGTGCCCGCGCAGGGCATCGTCGGTGCATTCGTGGTGTGGACCGATCTCCACCCCGCGGCGGTGCAGTTGCACTTCGTGCTGTCGATGGCGCTGGTGTGGGCGGCGGTGACCCTGTTGGTCCGATCGCGCGAGGTCGATGCGCCGGTTCGGGCACTGGCGGTCAGCCGGCCGGCGCGGCGCGGCGCCGTGGCGGTGGTCACCTGCACGGGACTCACCGTCCTGCTCGGCACGGTCGTGACGGGGACGGGTCCCCACGCTGGCGACGCTGCGGCACGCCGACTGTTCGGTACGGGCACCGCGGTCGACGAGGAGGCACTGCGGTGGGTCAGCCGCGTGCACGGCACCTCGGTGTGGCTGGCGATCGCGGCGACGCTGTGGCTGGTCCGCACCGCACGTCGGGCGCGCGATCTCGACCGCCTCGAGACGCCGCTCACGGCGTGGATGATCGTCGCGTTGGTGCAGGGCGCGATCGGGTACGTGCAGTACGCGGCTGGTCTGCCCGAGGGCGTGGTGCTGGTGCACCTCGCAGGTGCCACCACGCTCGTCGGCGTCACGGCGTGGCTGTGGAACGCGACGAGTACGCCCGCCACGCAGGCGGTCCAGTCCGCCGGCGGATCCCCTCAGGCGTAGGCGGAGAGGGCCGCGACGACGCGCCGGAATTCGCGCACGGTGTCGTGCAGGATGTCACGGACCGGCACGACAGAGTCGATGCGCCCGGCGACCTGACCGGTGAGCGCGATGGACGCCTCCATGTCGCCGCCGAAGTACAGCTCGGTGACGCGGCCGAAGACGGACAGGTCGACCTGGTCGTCGTGCTCCATCTGCGACGTGAGCGCGGTACGCAGCGCCCGCAGGCCGGGACGGCTGAACCGGTTGAGGAACACGGTGTCGGTCTCGGCGGCGTCGACGATCGCCTGCTTCCAGTGCTCGTGCACCGGGGACTCGGCGGCGCTCACCATTCGTGTGCCCATCTGCACGCCCTCGGCGCCGAGCGCGAAGGCTGCCGCCATGCCGACCCCATCGGCGATGCCGCCGGCAGCGATGACCGGCACGTCGACCCGTGACGTCACGAGCGGGAGGAGCACCATCGTGCTGACGTCGCGCGGGTTCTTGAAGCCTCCGCCCTCGCCGCCCTCGACGACGAGCCCGTCGACGCCTGCATCGACGGCCTTCAGCGCCGCGGCGAGCGTGGGCACCACATGGAACACGGTGAGCCCGGCGTCCTTGAGGTGACGGGTGTACTTCGTCGGGTCGCCTGCCGACGTGGTCACGAACCGCACACCCTGCTCGATGACGAAGTCGGCGATCGAGGGATCGCGCACGAAGGCCTGGGCGATGTTGACGCCGAACGGCCGATCGGTGAGACGGCGCATCGCAAGGATCTCGGCACGCACTGCGTCGAGCTCACCGCTCGACGTCTCGATGATGCCGAGACCACCGGCGGCCGACACCGCCGACGCCAGCTGGCTGCGGGCGATCCACCCCATCGGGGCCTGCACGATGGGGTAGTCGATGCCCAGCAGGGTCGACACCCTGGAACGCACCGGGGCAGGTGCCGATGCGCCGTCCGGTCGGGTGTCTGTGCTCATGGCCGCACCGTAGCGACCGTCGCGTCGACGTCGACCACCGAGTGGGTGCCCTGCGCCGATGCCATGCCGGTCACCAGCAGGCCGACCACGACCAGCGAGATGCCGACCCAGCCGAGCGTCTGCAGTTGCTCACCGACGACGAGGCGCCCGAGCACCGCTGCGGTGATGGGCTCGAGCAGGGTGAGCGTGATGACGGTCGGGGCCGGGAGGTGTCGCAACGCGTAGCCGTACGACCAGTAGGCGACACCCACGGTGAGCACGCCGAGGTGACCGACGACGAGCGGTCCCCAGCCCTCGAGCGCCCAGTTCGGGTGGTGGTCGACCAGCACCGGTGCCACGAGCACTGCGCCGCCGGCGAAGACGACGGCCATGCTCGCCGTGCTCTGCACGCCGCGCTGGATCTGCGACCGGCACACGCCGGCGAACGCCGCCCAACCGGCGCCGGCAGCGACGGCGAGTGCGATGCCGGCGGCGTCGGTGCTGCCCACGGCATCGACCTGCCCGCCGCCCCACAGTCCGAGCAGCACGACGCCGACCACGCCGGTGGCGGTCCCGACGAGCCACGCCGTGCCCGGCCGACGACGGTGCAGCACGGCGGTGGCGAGACCGCTGACGGCGGGTCCCGACCCGATGGTGACGACGGTGCCGACCGCGACACCGCAGCGCTCGACGGCAAGGAAGTACCCCAGTTGGAACACAGCCACGCCGAGCGAGCCCACGGCCGCCGCGCCGGGTCGGGGCAGCCGGTCGCCGGGTCGTCGCTGCGCCGCTGCGATGACGACGAGGGTGGCGGCGCCGACGAGCAGTCGCAGTGCACCGACCGACCAGGCATCAGCGCCCTCGGGTGCGTTCACCAGCACCGTACCGGTGGTACCGAACAGCGCCGCTGACGCGAGGACCGCGAATGTGCCAGACTTCGGCCGGTCGGTGCCCCCCACTCGGCGCAGGGTACTGCGCAGGGTGGTGTGCCGACAGCGGAACGGGTGGGACAGCCGCTGCTGCCGCACTGCATCGACGGTCAGGCCGCGACGGAACAACTGGGGGAACCGAACTCGTGAAGCACCTCTCTCGCCGGTGGGCGATGATGGCCCTCGCCGTCGTCGGCGCCTGCTGGATGTTCGCCCCGTCGTCGCCGGCGTACGCCGACTCGTGCGACGGCCCCGGCGTGCGTGCCCTCGTGAACGACCAGTCGACGGGCAAGAAGGTCCCCATCGCCGGCGTGGCGGTGGCGGTCACCGGCGCCGACGGCGCAGCCCTCGGCCAGGCGGTGACCGACGCCAAGGGCGTCGCCCTCGTCTGCATTCCCGAGAAGGTCGACCTCACGGTCACGCTCGACACCGCCACCCTTCCCGAGGGCAAGGCCCTCGACGCCGGCGCCGAGTCGCTGTCGATCCTCGCCTCGAACTTCAAGACGAACGTCAAGAACGTGACCTTCTTCGTCGGGGCGGCGCAGCGCACCACCCAGGGCTACTGGGACCGCCTCTTCGACGCCATCGTCAACGGCATCCGACTCGGTGTGGTCATCGCCATCTGCTCGGTGGGCCTGTCGCTCATCTTCGGCACGACGGGTCTCACCAACTTCGCCCACGGCGAGTTGGTCACCTTCGGCGGCGTGCTCACCTACGGGTTCTCGGTCGGCCTCGGCTGGCCCTTCATCCCGTCGGCGCTCGCGACCGTCGTCCTCGGTGGCCTGCTGGGGCTCGGGCTCGACTGGGGCATCTGGGCGCGGCTACGTCGGCGCGGTGTCGGGCTGATCTCGCAGATGGTGGTCTCGGTCGGTCTGGCGATCGTCGGGGTCAACCTGTTCCTGATGTACTTCGGCAACGCCACCAAGCGCTTCACCGCCTGGAACAAGCAGACGGCGTCCTCATTCGGCCCGGTCGACATCACCCAGCGCGACCTCGTCGCCGGGCTCGTGGCGCTCGCGGCGCTGATCGCCGTGGCGCTCACCCTGCAGCGCACCCGCCTCGGCAAGGCGATGCGCGCCGTCAGCGACAACCCCGACCTCGCCAGCAGCACCGGCATCGACAGCCAGAAGATCATTCGCATCGTGTGGTTCATCGGCGGCTCGCTGGCGGCGCTCGGCGGCATCGTCCGCGGCCTCGACGAGGGCGTCAAGGGCGACATGGGCGCCAACCTGCTGTTCCTCATGTTCGCCGGCATCACCCTCGGCGGCCTCGGGTCGGCCTATGGCGCCTTGGTGGGTGGCTTCGTCATCGGGCTGTTCGTCGAGGTGTCGACGATGGGCCTGCCGTTCCTGCCGGAGCTGCCGTGGCTCGGGTGGATCAGCAACGGCGTGCCCACCGAGCTGAAGACCGTGCCCGCACTCGCGATCCTGATCCTGATCCTGCTCTTCCGGCCACAGGGCATCTTGGGTCGCAAGGAACGAGTGGGCTGAGGAGGCGACATGGACTGGAATCTGATCCTCGAACTGACGCTCAAGGCGTTCTTCGGCCTCGACGCCGTGGTGTTCATCATTGCTGCGCTCGGCCTCAACGTGCAGTTCGGCTACGCCGGCCTGCTCAACTTCGGCCAGGCGGCGTTCATGGCGGCCGGCGCGTACGGCCTCGGCATGAGCGTCAACTACTGGGGCGTGTCCTGGTGGTGGGGCATCGCCTTCGGCTTCGTCTACGCGGCCGTGCTTGCCGTGCTCGTCGGTGTTCCGACGCTGCGTCTGCGGGCCGACTACCTCGCCATCGTCACGATTGCGCTCGCCGAGTTGGTTCGGCTCATCGTCCGATCGGTGACGCACAAGAAGAAGTTCGGCGGCACCGACGGCCTGAAGGGGTTTGCTG
>JBMSSR010000081.1:0-11550 GCA_049424465.1 Ilumatobacteraceae bacterium | reverse complement strand
GAGATGCCCGACACGCGGGTGAGCAGCCAACCCGCGACGGCGACGGCATTGACGGCGGCGACCGACGCGGCGACCGGCCGCGTCGCCCGGCGCATCGCGACGAAGCCGACGGCCAATTGTGCTGCCGCCATGACGACGAAGATGCGTGCCAGCTGCGGGTGCTCGGCGTGGATACCGGTTGCTGCGGCGTGGACCGCCCCGGCGCCGATGGAGGCGAGGGCCGCCACGCCGAGTCCCGGCATGCGGGTGGACGGTGACGGGTGGGCCGACAGGTCGGGCGAGAGCTGCATGGATCGAGTGTAGGAGGATGCCGGGGCGGGCTGACTGCACGTGCGCGATACCTGACCGCCCGGTCGGGCTGGTTCAGCGGCGGCGTGCGGCGTCGAGTGCCGCGAGGGCGGGCTCGGCCAGTTCGCGGCGGCACACGACGAAGTCGGGAAGCCACGGGTCGCGCTCGTTGTAGACCATGGGTGATCCGTCCAGACGGCTCACGTGGAGGCCGGCGGCCAGCGCCACGGCCGCCGGTGCCGCACTGTCCCACTGGTACATGCCGCCGTCGTGCACGTAGATGTCGGCCTCGCCGAGGATCACGGCCATCGTCTTGGCACCCGCCGAGCCGAGTCGCACCGCGTCGCAGTCGAGCGCCTCGGCGACGACGACGGCCGAGTACGGGTTGCGGGTGCGGCTCGTGACGAGTCGAGGTCGGCTCCGGTGGGCCTGGGGCAGCGTCGGCGCAGGGTCGGTCGAGAACACCAGGTCGAGTGCCGGCAGGCTGACGGCACCAGCCGTGAGGCGGCCCCCCGACCAGAGCGCGACGTGCACCGCCCAGTCGGCGCGCCCGTACTCGCCGTACTCGTTCGTGCCGTCGAGCGGGTCGACGATCCAGCAATGGTCGCGCTCGAACCGGCGCGGGTCGTCGGAGCCCTCCTCGGACATCACTGCGTCGTCGGGCCGCGCGGCGTGCAGCTGGTCGACGAGGAACCGGTGGCTGGTGGCGTCGCCTGCGTCCATGACGTGCCACGAAGGCGCGTGCTCGCGCGCCGCCGCGTCGCGCAGCTGGACGAGCAGTCGCCCTGCCTCGACGGCGAGCCGCGTCGCCAGCTCGGCGTCGGTCTCGTCGGGCAGTGCGGTGCGTGCTGCGTCGCCGACCGGGCCCGTCACTGGCGGCCGACCCGGAGGGCGTCGCGGACGAGGTCGCGCAGTGGTTGTTCGGGTGCGCCCTGCTCGACGAGCGCCTGGATGCGCTGCTCGATCTGCTCCATCGCGGCGTCCTCGAAGACATCGATCGGCTCGCGACCCCTGGTGGCCGCATGGCTGAGCAAGGCAATGGCGGCGAACGCGATGGCCAGACCGATGGTCAGCACGACACCGGCATTGTTGCCGTTGATGCTGGCGACGATGAGTCCGGCAATACCGGCGACGAACACTGCGGCGCAGAGCCGGGGGATCAGCCGTCGTGCCATCGTGCCTCCAGTCGTCGTGGTCGTCGTGGTCGTGTCGGTCAGCGCGCCAACGGCTTGTACTTGATGCGGTGCGGCTGGTCGGCACCGACGCCCAGCTCCTTGCGCCGCCACGCCTCGTACTCGCTGAAGTTGCCCTCGAAGAAGCGCACCTGACTGTCGCCCTCGAAGGCGAGCACGTGGGTCGCGATGCGGTCGAGGAACCAGCGGTCGTGGCTGATGACCACCGCGCAGCCGGGGAAGTTCTCGAGTGCCGTCTCGAGCGCGCGCAGCGTGTCGACGTCGAGGTCGTTGGTGGGCTCGTCGAGCAACAGCACGTTGCCACCGGTGGTGAGCAGCTTGGCGAGGTGGACGCGGTTGCGCTCGCCGCCGCTCAGTTTGCCGACCACCTTCTGCTGGTCGCTGCCCTTGAAGTTGAAGCTGGCGCAGTACGCGCGGCCGTGGATCTCCTTCGAGCCGATCTTCATGTGCTCGACGCCGCCGGTGATCTCCTCGAACACGGTCTTGTCAGGGTCGAGGTTGTCGCGTCCCTGGTCGACGTAGGCGAGGTCGACCGTCTCGCCGACGGTGATGGTGCCGTTGTCGGGCTGCTCCTGGCCGGTGAGCATGCGGAACAGCGTCGTCTTGCCGGCGCCGTTGGGGCCGATGACGCCGACGATGCCGGCGCGGGGGAGCGAGAACGACAGGTCCTCGATGAGCAGGCGGTCGCCGAAGGCCTTGCGCAGGTTCGCGACCTCGATCACGGTGTCGCCCAGACGGCGCGGCGCGGGGATGGTGATCTCGAGCCGGTCCGGGCCGCGGTCGGCCTCCTCCGCCTCCGCCTGCAGCTTGTCGTAGGCGGCGAGTCGGGCCTTGCCCTTGGCCTGACGGGCTTTGGGCGCCATCCGCACCCACTCGAGTTCGCGCTCGAGCGTGCGGCGGCGTGCCTCGTTGCTCTTCTCCTCGCGGGCGAGGCGGTCCTGCTTCTGCTCGAGCCAGCTCGAGTAGTTGCCCTCGAACGGGATGCCGCGGCCGCGGTCGAGCTCGAGGATCCAGCGCGCGACGTTGTCGAGGAAGTAGCGGTCGTGCGTGATCGCCACGACGGTGCCGTGGTACTCCTGCAGGAACCGCTCGAGCCACTCGACGCTCTCGGCATCGAGGTGGTTGGTCGGCTCGTCGAGCAGCAGCAGGTCGGGGCGACTGAGCAGCAGGCGGCACAGGGCGACGCGGCGCCGCTCGCCACCCGAGAGCATCGTGACGTCGGCGTCGTCGGGCGGGCAGCGCAGCGCGTCCATCGCGATCTCGACGTTGCGCTCGAGGCTCCATGCGTCGGCCGCGGCGATCTTGTCCTCGAGCTCGGCCTGCAGGGCGCCCACCTTGTCGAAGTCGGCGTCGGGGTCGCCCCACATCGCCATCACCTCGTTGTAGCGGTCGATCAGCCCCTGCACGGCGGCGACGCCGTCCATCACGTTGCCCTTGACGTCCTTGGCCGGGTCGAGCTGCGGCTCCTGGGCGAGGTAGCCGACCGAGAACCCGGGCGTGAGGCGTGCCTCGCCGGTGTAGCCGTCGTCGAGGCCGGCCATGATGCGCAACAGGCTGCTCTTGCCGGCGCCGTTCGAACCGAGCACGCCGATCTTGGCCCCCGGGTAGAACGACAGCGAGATGTTCTCGAGCACCGTGCGGTCGGGCGGGTAGTGCCGGGCGAGTTTGTAGCAGGTGTAGATGAACTCGTGAGCCATGACGCTCGGCAGGCTAACGGCCCGTCACGGTGCAGGTTCACGATGCGCTGCCGCCGCGGTGCTACCTTCCGGACACATCAGTTTTCACAAGGGAGGGGTACCGAAAGTGCTCGCAGACGAATATCTCGGGTTGTTCAGTCAGAACGGTCTCGGCCAGTTCGGGTTCCGCTGGCTGCACATCCTCGCCGGCATCATGTGGATCGGCTTGCTCTACTACTTCAACTTCGTCCAGGTGCCGGCGTTCGCCGCCTTCGGCGACGAGGGTCGGGCCCGCAACATCGCCATCGACAAGGTGGCGCGCAAGGCCCTGTGGTGGTTCCGGTGGGCGGCTGTCAGCACGTTCCTGACCGGCATCATCATCACGGTCGTGACGCCCGACTACTTCGGCAACGACTTCGGCAAGAACGCCGGTGGCATCGCCATCAGCACCGGCATGCTGCTCGGCATCATCATGATGCTCAACGTCTGGGGCGTCATCTGGCGCAACCAGAAGGTCGTGCTGGCCAACGCGGTCAACGTCCTCAACGGCGGCGAGGCCGACCCGAACGCTGCTGCCGCCGGCCGTCGTGCCGTCATGGCAAGCCGCCAGAACGCCATCTTCTCGGTGAGCATGCTGTTCTTCATGGTCTACAAGGGCCATGCACCGGCGGCTGGGCAGGTGGCGTCGAACCCCGGGCTGTACTGGGCGATCACGGTCATCGTCATTGCCATCCTCGAGCTCAACGCGCTCGGTCTGATGCCGTGGAAGACGACGGCCAACAAGGGCCTCAACAAGCTGTACGACGGCACGGGCGTGCGCAACCCGCTCATCGCTGCGTTCGGCCTGTGGGTCATCTTCCTGATCCTCAGCGAGACCGTGCTGCTCCCGTGAGCACCCGCCCGGCGTGATCGGGCACCATGAACGACGGAGGCCCACCCGCTCGGCGGGAGGGCCTCTGGCGTTGTGGGGGGAGGTTCGAGCGGGGCCGTCGGGAGTCGACGGCGACCACTCAGTCGACGGTCAACGTCGAGTTCATGTTGTTGTGGCCGGGCACGAGGCACACGATGCGGTACTCGCCGGGCTCGAGCTTCCAGGTCTTCTCGTCGTCGGAACCGCGCACGGGCAGGTCGATGAAGTCGCCCACCGCAGTGCCGTCGGCCGTCTGCACGTGCAGGTTGTGCGCGATCGCCGAGTCGTTGACGCCGTAGATCGTCACCTCGCCGTTCTCGGCGGTCGCCGTGTACGCCGTCTGGTCCCACACGATGCCGTCCTTGGCACGCACGACGACGTCTGCGTCGGCGGGCACGGTGGCCGGGGTGGCGGTACCACCACCACAGGCGCTGAGGGCGACGAGCGGGGCGAGGACGAGTGCACGGCGGGGGAGGCGGACCATGCGGCGATTGTAGAAGTCGCTACTTCGGAAATGCAACGCGAAGGGGTGCCCTACTACGCTCCCACAACGTGACGGGTCATCAGCGGGAGACGGGTTTCGGGGCCAATTCGTGGTTGGTCGAGGAGATGTACCACCGGTATCTCAGCGACCCCCGGTCGGTGAGCGACTCGTGGCGCGAGTTCTTCAGCGACTACCGGCCGATGGTGACCGGGGCGGTCGACACGGCGCCGCCGCCGGCCGCCGCGCCCGCCCCGTCAGCCCCCGCCGCGTCGGCGTCGACCCCGGGCACGTCCGAGACCGAGGCCGGCGAGCCGATTCGAGGCGCTGGCGCCGCCATCGCGACGAACATGGAACGCAGTCTGTCGGTGCCCACCGCCACCAGCTTCCGCAACATCCCCGCCAAGCTGCTCGAGGTCAACCGCTCGGTCATCAACGGCTACCGCACGCGTACCGGGCAGGGCAAGGTCAGCTTCACCCACCTCATCGGCTACGCCGTCGTGCGAGCCATCGCCGATGCGGTGCCCGCCCTCAACAACACGTTCGTGGCGGGAGCCGACGGCAAGCCGCGCATCGTGCGCAACGCTCACGTCAACATGGGACTCGCCGTCGACGTCGACAAGGGCGACGGCGCGCGCACGCTGGTCGTGCCGGTACTGCGCGACGCCGACACGTTCGACTTTGCGGGTTTCCTCGGTCAGTACGAGGACATCATCCGCAAGGTCAAGACCAACAAGCTCGCGATCGACGACTTCCAGGGTGCGACCATCACGCTCACCAACCCGGGCACCATCGGTACCGTCCAGAGCGTGCCGCGCCTGATGCCGGGGCAGGGTGTCATCGTCGGTGTGGGCAGCATCGACTACCCGGCCGAGTTCCAGGGCAGCGACGAGCGGGCGCTCGGCTCGCTCGGTGTCAGCAAGGTCGTGACGGTGACGAGCACCTACGACCACCGCATCATCCAGGGCGCCGAGAGCGGGATGTTCCTGAAGCGCGTGCACGAGCTGTTGCTCGGCAACCACGGGTTCTACGACGACGTGTTCTCGAGCCTCGGCGTCCCCTACGAGAGCGTCAAGTGGCAC
The DNA here is from genome assembly GCA_049424465.1 of Ilumatobacteraceae bacterium. Lineage (GTDB taxonomy): Bacteria > Actinomycetota > Acidimicrobiia > Acidimicrobiales > Ilumatobacteraceae > UBA668. Next base: position 5,920 of record JBMSSR010000081.1, on the reverse strand, counting down.
GTCGACCGGCACCAGATCGGCAACGACGACGCGATGCTGCACAAGCAGATGCAGGTGGCCACGCTCATCCGCGTGCACCGCGTGCGTGGTCACCTCATCGCCGACCTCGACCCGCTGCGTTGGTCGAGGCCGCACATGCCGCCCGAGCTCGACCCGGCGACGTACGGCCTCACCATCTGGGACCTCGACCGCGAGTTCCTCACCGGTGGCGTCGGCGGTACCGACCGCCTGCCGCTCGGCGACCTGCTCGGCGTGCTGCGCGACGCGTACTGCCGCACCATCGGCATCGAGTACATGCACATCATGGACTTCGCCGAGCAGCGGTGGATCCAGAGCAAGGTCGAAGGTGTCGAGTACGACCTCCCCAAGGAGCGCAAGCGCCGCGTCCTCGAGCGCCTGAACGCCGCCGAGGCCTTCGAGAAGTTCCTCGCCACCAAGTACGTCGGCACCAAGCGCTTCGGGCTCGAGGGGGCCGAGAGCGCGATCCCGATCCTCGACCAGATCCTCACGATGGCAGCAGGTGACGGGCTCGACTCTGCCGTCATCGGCATGGCGCACCGCGGTCGCCTCAACGTGCTCGCCAACGTCATCGGCAAGAGCTACGACCAGATCTTCCGCGAGTTCGAGGGCCACGTCGACCCGACGTCGGTGCAGGGCTCCGGTGACGTCAAGTACCACCTCGGCGCGACCGGCCGGTACGAGGGTCCCAACGGCGAGACGATCCGGCTCGAGCTCGCCGCCAACCCCAGCCACCTCGAGACGGTCGACCCCATCGTGCTCGGCATCGTGCGCGCGATCGAGGACGGCATCGATCCCCCGGGCTCGTACCCGTCGCTGCCGATCCTCATCCACGGTGACGCGGCCTTCGCGGGCCAGGGCGTCGTGGCCGAGTGCCTCGCGATGAGCGACATCGCCGGCTATCGAGTCGGCGGCACGATCCACCTCATCATCAACAACCAGATCGGGTTCACCACCAGCCCGCAGCACTCGCGCAGTTCGGTGTACTGCAGCGATGTCGCCAAGACGGTGCAGGCGCCGATCTTCCACGTCAACGGCGACGATCCCGAGGCGTGCGTCCGAGTGGCCGAACTTGCCTTCGAGTACCGGCAGCGGTTCCACAAGGACGTCGTCATCGACATGGTCTGCTACCGGCGTCACGGCCACAACGAGGGTGACGACCCGAGTTACACGCAGCCGCTCATGTACAAGGCGATCGCCGAGCACCGCAGTGTCCGCAAGCGCTACGTCGAGACCCTCGTCAAGCGCGGCGAGATCACGCTCGACGAGGCCGAGACCGCCCTCGCCGACTACCAGGGCAAACTGCAGGCCGCGCTCGACGACACCCGTGCGCACGCACCCGCCCCGGTCAAGGTGGCCCGTCCGCCGGCCGCCCCCGGGGTGCGCCCGCACATCGAGACCGGTGTCGCCCGGGCGACGCTCGACGCGATCTTCGAGCACCTCACCGCGTACCCCGAGGGGTTCACCGTCCACCCCAAGCTCGCCCGCCAGTTCGAGGCGCGCGCCAAGGCCTACCACGAGCAGGGTGACCTCGAGTGGGCCACCGCCGAGGCGCTCGCCTTCGGGTCGCTCGTGCTCGAGGGCACGCCGGTGCGGCTCGCCGGCGAGGACAGCCGTCGCGGCACGTTCAGCCAGCGGCACGCAGCCCTCACCGACAACGAGAACGAGCAGGTGTGGATCCCCGTCTCGACGCTGCCGGGGCGGCGCGCCAACTTCTGGGTCTACGACAGCCTCCTCAGCGAGTACGCAGCGCTCGGGTACGAGTACGGCTATGCGCACCAGAACCACGACGCGCTCGTGCTGTGGGAGGCCCAGTTCGGTGACTTCGTCAATGGTGCGCAGATCATCATCGACCAGTACCTCGTCGCCGCAGAGGAGAAGTGGGGTCAGCACAACGGCCTCGTGCTCCTGCTGCCGCACGGTTTCGAGGGCCAGGGTCCCGAGCACAGCTCCGCCCGTATCGAGCGCTTCCTCACGCTGTGCGCCCACGACAACATCCAGGTCTGCAACGCCACGACCGCGGCGCAGTACTTCCACCTGTTGCGCCGGCAGGTGCGCCGCGAGATCCGCAAGCCGTTGGTCGTGTTCACGCCCAAGGCGCCGCTGCGCATGAAGGAGAGTCGCTCTGCCGTCGACGACCTCACCCGCGGGTCGTTCGAGGAGGTCCTCGACGACCCGTTCGTCACCGATGCAGGTGCGGTGCGCCGCGTCGTGTTCTGCAGCGGCAAGGTGGCGTGGGACGCGATGAACGAGCGCACGTCGCGCAACGCGCCGGTCGCCGTCGTGCGTGTCGAGCAGCTGTACCCGTTCCCCATCGAGCGCATGCACGAGGTGCTGCAGCGCTACCCCTCGGCACGCGAGGTCGTGTGGCTGCAGGAAGAGCCGGACAACATGGGCCCGTGGCGGTTCGTCGAGGCGCGGTTCTGGCGGATCAAGGAGCAGGGCTACGACCTGCGCTGCGTCAGTCGCATCGGCAGCGGCAGCCCGGCGACGGGCAGCTCGGCGATCCACCAGCAGGAACTCGCCGACATGATGGAGAGCACCTTCGCCGGTCTCTGACCGCACCTGCGCCGTCGGGCTCGGGAGACATCAGCGAGGCGACGCGGCCGGCCGCCAGCCGAGCGCATGCTCGACATCGGCGATCGCCTGCGGCGCGTCGAGCACCTTGATGGTGTGCATTCCCATTGCTGCGGCCGGCTTGAGGTTGATACCGAGGTCGTCGAGGAAGACGCAGTCGTCGGGCGCCACGCCGAGTCGCTCGCACGCAATCTCGTAGAAGCGCGGCTCGGGCTTGCGCACACCGATCTCGCTGCTCTCGACGACGATGTCGAATCGCGCCATCACGGACTCGACGAGCTGCTCGCGGGCTCCGGATGACGCGGGGCGGCGCACGTTGTTGGTGAGGCATGCGGTGAGGTAGCCGGCCGCGATGACCCGGTCGAGCAGGTCGACCATCGTCGGCCGCACGTCGCCCGCCAGGAGGGCGAGTACGTCACTGCCCGGCACCCGGTGACCGAGCCGTTCGCTCTCGTCGGCGAAGCAGCGATCGAACTCGGCAGCGTCGATGTCGCTGCGCTCGAGCCGCGCCCACGCGTTGGTGTCGGGATCGGTCGCGTTGACCGATCGGAGGAACCCCTGCGGTAGCGACCGGTCGCGCTCGTAGCGGGCGAAGGCCTCGAACGGGCTGGTCAGGATGACGCCGCCGAAGTCCCAGAGCACCGCGCGGAAGGGACGGGGTTCGACCATCGCCGCATCGTAGGCTTGCGGGGTGACCCCCGCCCATGTCGTCATCGACGGCTCGAACATCGCCACCGAAGGTCGTTCGCAGCCCAGCCTCCGTCAACTCCGCGAGGCCGTTGCTGCGTTCGCCGCCGAGCACCCGACCGCCAAGCTCTCGATCGTGGTCGACGCCACGTTCGGTCATCGCATCGATCCGTCCGAGGTCGCCGAGTTCGATGCCGCGGTGGCGAACAACGAACTGGTGGCGCCGCCGGCAGGGGCGATCGGGCGCGGTGACGCCTTCGTCCTCGGGATCGCCGACAAGGTCAACGCCGTCATCCTTTCCAACGACAGCTACCAAGAGTTCCACGGCCAGTACGACTGGCTGTTCGACGAGGGTCGACTCGTCGGCGGCAAGCCGGTGCCGCACGTGGGCTGGGTCTTCGTCACCCGTCTCCCGGTGCGCGGACCCCTCAGCCGCAAGTCGGTGTCGGAGGCCAAGCGCAAGGGACGCCGCAACACCGGGCCGACCTCGCGGGACGGGGACGGCACCGTGCGGGTCGGCAGCGCTGAGGCGAGCAAGCCGATGCCGGTGCCCAAGACCCCACCGCCCGGCGCGGCCCGTGCGGGCGCAGGTGCGGCACCCGCCGCCCGCGGTTCGGCCGCGAAGGCTGCGGCGACGAAGAAGGAGGCGGCACCGTCCCGCCGCGGGCGTGGCGCCAAGGCTGCTGCCGTGGAGAACCCCTCGACCGGTCGCGGCCGAGCGCGGGTCGATGCCAACGGAGCAGCCGAGGCAGCAACGGGTGGCACCTCGAGCCGCGCGACGAGCCGCGGCCCGCTGAACGACTTCGCCGAGTACCTCGGCTTCGTCGAGCGTCACCCCGTCGGTACACCGGTGCAGGCAGTGATCGACCACTACTCGTCGCACGGCGCGTACGTGCGAGTCGACGGACTGCTCGCCTACGTGCCCCTCCGCCTGATGGCCGACCCGGCACCGCGCAGTGCGCGCGAGTTCGGCAAGCTGGGTTCGACCGTGGCCGTGGTGGTGCACCAGTACCACCCGGCGACACGAAGCGTCGACCTGTCGGTGCCGTCACTCGCCGCGCCCAGCGGAAAGGGGCGCGGCGCCGCGCCGGGAGGACTCGCCGAGGGCCTGCGCAAGGTTGCGGGCACCACGGCCAAGGGTGCAGCGACGCAGGGGGCTGCGAAGAAGGGCGCCGCGAAGAAGGGCGCCGCGACGAAGGCGACTGCGACGAAGGCGACTGCGACGAAGTCACCCACCACGAAGGTGACCACGACGAAGGCGTCTGCGACTGCGCCCGCGAAGAAGGCAGTGGCTGCGAAGCGGTCGCCGACCACGACACGGTCACCAGCAGCGAAGAAGGCCGTCACGCCGACGACGGCACCGACCACGAAGAAGTCGTCGGTGAAGACGTCGTCGGCGACCTCGGCCTCGTCCTCGAGGAAGCCTGCGTCGAGCGGCGCGTCGTCGACGTCCGCGAGGCGCGCCAGTGCCGCCGCGTCGAAGAAGGCGCCGGCGACCGCCGCGTCGAAGAAGGCCCCTGTCGGCACGCCGGCGAAGAAGTCTCCGGCGAAGAAGTCACCGGCGAAGTCGGCGGCCAAGAAGGCTCGCTAGGTTCGCGCCGTGCGCATCGTCACCTGGAACGTCAACTCCCTCAAGGCCCGGATGCCGCGCGTCGAGCAGTGGCTCGCCGATGTGCAGCCCGATGTGCTGTGCATCCAAGAGACCAAGATGACCGACGAGGCGTTCCCCGCGCTCGCGTTCGAGGCCCTCGGGTACCAGAGCGTGCACCTCGGGCAGGGGCAGTGGAACGGTGTCGCCATCCTCTCGCGAGTCGGTCTCGAGTCGCCCGTCACCAACTTCGCCGTGGGCGATCCCGACCCGGAGGCGCGCATCGTGACCGCGCGCTGCGGGGGTGTGCTCGTGTCCTGCGTGTACGTGCCCAACGGGCGGGCACTCGACCACGACCACTATCAGTACAAGCTGCGCTGGATGTCCCAACTGCGCGAGCACGTGGCTGCGTTGACCACCCCTGCGGACGATGTCGTGGTGTGCGGCGACTTCAACATCGCCCCCAACGACGACGATGTCTACGACCCCGCGAAGTTCGTCGGCGCCACGCATGTCAGCGAGCCCGAGCGCGCCGTGCTGGCCGGCCTGTGCGACTGGGGCTTCGTCGACCTGTTTCGCCTGCACCGTCCCGAGCCGAAGCTGTACACGTGGTGGGACTACAGAGGTGGTGACTTCCACAAGGGGCAGGGCCTGCGGATCGATCTCCTGCTCGGCACTCCCTCGGTGGCGGCCCGCTGCACGTTCGCGGTGGTCGATCGCAATGCTCGCAAGGGCGAGTCACCGTCCGACCACGCGCCGGTGATGGTCGACCTCTCGTAGCGACCGCCCGTCAGCCGGCCGCGGCGGTGCTGCCCGGCAGTGGACGCAGTCGCGCTGCTGCCGTCACGGTGATGCCGAGCCGTTGCGCAAGGTCAGCGGTATCGCTCGGTGGGGACGCAGCGAGTGACTGCAACACGCTGTCAGAGCACACCGCGCGGTCGTCGATCCCTGCGGCGCGCGCCACCGCAGCCCGCCACGCCCTCAGGTCGGCGAGCGGGTCGACGCGCGCGCGGCGCAGGTCTGGCGGCGGGGGGGCGGGGGCGTCGTCGG
>JBMSSR010000080.1:0-11572 GCA_049424465.1 Ilumatobacteraceae bacterium | reverse complement strand
TCAATATCGCCGCTAAGGGAACGCTTTGAGCATCTCCTCGCAAAGAAAAACGAGGGCAAGACGTTTCGCCAGGTAGGCTTCTGAACATGATGCAATCACAAATATACGTCCTGGAAAAGGGCGTGGACACGGTCGCCGGCACCATCCGGGCCGAGGTGGTCGTCCGTGCCACCGAGGCATTCACCCCGCGGCTGCCCGGCATGCGGCGCGACGTGGCACCGGTCTACTCGCTCATGATTGCGACGTCGCCGCTGCCGACCTCGTTCTGGGACGCTGTGGGCCTGGGCGAGCGCGAGACGTTCCACGACGAGCGCCACCTCGTCATCTACGGGCAGCGCACCGCTGACGACCGACTGGCGTTCGGCGGGCGCGGCGCCCGCTACCACTGGGCGAGTCGCGTCGACCCGTCGTTCGAGCGCGACACACGCACGCACGAGATGGTCCACCGCACCCTCCTCGAGTTGTTCCCGACACTGCGCGACGTGCCGGTGACGCACCGCTGGGGCGGCGCCGTGGGCGTGCCCCGGGACTGGTGGTGCCACACGCGGTTCGACCAGTCGACCGGGATGGCGAGTGCCGGCGGCTACGTGGGCGACGGTGTCGGCACCTCGCACCTGGCCGGCCGCACACTGGCCGACCTGATCACCCGCACGCCGAGCGAGCTCGTCGACCTTCCGTGGGTCCAGCACACCTCTCCGAAGTGGGAGCCCGAGCCACTGCGGTACGTCGGTATCAACACGATGGTGCAGTTGCCCAAGGGCGCCGACCGACACGAGGCACGCACCGGTCGGCCGTCGCGGTGGCGAGATGCCGTCATGTCGCGGTTGATCGGCGGCTGACCGGCGATCCCGCCGACCTGCGTCCGCCACCGCAGGCAGCGAACGAGCACCTCACGGCCACGAGCGGTGGCTCGCGCCCACCGGCGGTGTGCCGGCCGTCACATCGAGCACCTCACGGAGCGTCACCGACGCGCCCTCGAACACCTCCGTAGATCAAGAACGGGAAAACTTTCCGGTCAGTCCTTCAGCCCAGAGTGGGGAGTGCCGATGCAGACGGTGAACACGTTCCCCCACGTGAGAGAAGGAAACAATGGTCCGGGTCAGGAAGATCGTGGCGGTCGCAACAGCCGCCCTGGTGAGCATCGGTGCAGCCGCTGGCCGCGCCGAGGCCGCCGACCCGTATCCGCCGTTCATCATGCCCGGGGCCGGATGGCTCTCCACGGTGAACTACTACCGCGCGATGGCCAAGCTGCCCTCGGTCGCCGAGAACGCGACGCTGTCGCAGGGTGCGTACAACCACTCGTGCTACATGCTCAAGAACGGCATCACCCACGACGAGATCCCGGGCTACCCCGGCTACACGACCAGCGGTGACAATGCCGGCAACCACAGCAACGTCGCCGTCAGCTCCGTGTACGAGAGCACGTCCCGCTACTTCGTCGAACTGTGGATGACGGGTCCGTTCCACGCAATCGGCGTCCTGCGCCACAACCTCAAGACGGTCGGCTGGGGCAAGTGCGCGAGCACGACCACATCGCCCTGGCAGTCAGCCGCAACGCTCAACATCATCGATGGCCTCGACTACAGCGCGCCGCAGCCCACGTCGCCGATCCTGTTCCCCGGCAACGGCACGACGACCAACCTCAGCCGGTTCGTCACCGAGTCACCGAACCCGATGACGATGTGCAACTGGACCGGCAGCGCCGGCCTCCCGATCCTGGCCCTCATGCCCGAAGCCGTCACGAGTGCCTCGACGACGCTCACCGGGCCGAGCGGCCCGGTCACGCCATGCCGCTTGTTCGGTGGCAACACCACCGGTGTGGCGAGCGACATCCTGAAGTCGGAGAACGCCGTCGTCGTGATGCCCCGTACCGAGCTGACGGCCGGCAAGTACACCGTCACTGTCACGACGAACGCCCGCACCGTGACCTGGTCGTTCACCGTCGATCCGACGGCGGCGACCGGCATCATGCCTGTGCCCACGGCAACGGCGACCGGCACCGCGTCACGGTTCAACCCGATCGAGCCGTTCCGCTACGCCGACAGCCGCGTGCCGCTGCGCATCACCAAGGTGCTCGCCCGTACCACCAAGAAGATCCAGATCGCCGGCGTCGCCAACATCCCCACCGACGTGACCGCCGTGAGCGCCAACTTCACGGTGACCGGCACGGGTGGTATCGGCAACCTCACGGTCTACAACTGCTCGAGCACGCGGCCGACCGCGTCGACGCTGAACTTCGCCCAGGGCGAGACGGTGGCCAATGCAGCGATCGTCCCACTCGGGAGTGGGGCGCTGTGCGTCTACTCGCCCGTCGACACCCACTTGATCATCGACATCAACGGCTACTTCCGGTCGGCGTCGTCGGACCGGTACAACGCCATCGATCAGGTCCCGGTGATGGATTCCGCCAAGGACTTCGGCGCCGCTGGGCCTCGCCCGGCAACGTCGGTGACCAGCTTGCTGGTCCGCGGCACGTCCTCCGTGCTGCCGACCTCGGCGACCGCTGCCGTCCTGAACGTGACCGCGCTCAACGCCGTGGCGAACGGGTTCGTGACGATCTACTCGTGCGACACGGCCCGACCCGGAGTGTCGTCGCTGAACGCAGTCGTCGGCGTGACTCGCCAGAACATGGCGATCGTGCCGATCGCGAGCAATGGCACGGTGTGCGTCTACACCAACTCGAGCATGGACGTCAGGGTCGACATCCTCGGCTACTTCGCTGCCGACAGCGGCTCGTCGTTCACCCCGACCACCGCCACCCGGCTCATCGACACCCGCGACCTGTATCGCCCGGAGATGAACTTCGGTCTCGGCGGCACCCGGTTGCCGGTCGATGTCACCGAGTCGGTGCTGCTCGCTGGCCAGCGTGGCATCAGCGCCAACGCCTCGGCGGTGTCGCTCAACGTGACGGTGGTGCCGACGACGACCCCGGGCACGATCACGGTGTTCGCCTGTGGCTCGACGGTCGACCTCGCGTCGATGACCTTCGGCGCCGGCAAGGTCTCGGCGACGGCGATGCAGATCCGTCTCCCGTCGTCGGGCGACCTGTGCGTGCGCTCGACGGCGCCGACGCACCTGGTGATCGACCTCAACGGCTACTGGGTCTGACGACTCCCTCGCCACGCACGGGGCAGGCATCCCGATGCTGCGGCGTCAGCGGTGCAGGTCGATGTCGGTCACCCGGGCACGGAGTCGCACGGTGTGTACCGACTCGCCGGACAACACTCCCCCACGGCCGAACAGCCGTCCGGCCTGCCAGTTCGACAATCCGAGCTCGGGCTGGTCGAGGCAGAACTGTCCGTCGACCCACCGGGTGAACCCGTCGCCCACGAACGGGGCGTCGACCATGCGGTAGAACGCCTCGTGCTCGGCAGTCTCCGAGCTGACGAGGGACGCCACGAAGTGCGGGCTGAAGCGGTTGAACGCCCGAACGGCCGCGGCGACATCGTCCACCACGACGAGCGAGACCTCCGGTACCGAATCCCATTCCCATTCCGTCGCGAGCACCGGATCGTCGACGTCCAGACGGTGCACCACGGGTTCGACCCCGCGCGCGGCAGCAGCCTCGTGTGCTGCCTCGAGGAAGACCGGCACCAGGTCGTCGGCCCGGTCGGCGACGATGCAGCACACGTTGAGCGTGTTGCACACCTTGCGGTCGAGCGAGTGACGGACCGCCGACCGGAAGCGTTCGGTGTCGGCCGTCCGGCCTGCCACCAGCCAGGCACCACCCGTACCGTGCAGGCTGACCGGCACGCCGTGCTGGCGCGCCACTGCACCGAGCTGCGCGACTGCCTCGCCCGACCCACGGGCGACAGCGAGCGACAGCCGTGGGTCGGCGAACAGCGCCCAGCCCGCAGCGTGCGCCCGGCTGGCGATCAGACCCACCGCCCCAGCGGGCAGGCCCGCCGCCACGAGGGCGGGGTGCACGGCTGCCTGCATGATGGCGACTGCTGTCCGCAAGGCGTCTCCGCCGATACGGAACACCACGGTGTTGCCGGTGCGCAGCACGCCGGTCGCGTCGGCGAACACGTTCGGCCGCCCCTCGAACACGAAGCCGACGACACCGAGCGGGTCGCGCCATTGCTCGACCGACCACCCCCGGTGCTCGACCGTACCGACCTGCTGCTGGCGGCGGGTCGGCATGTCCCGCCACGTCCGAAGGCCGGCCACCATGTCGGCACGCATCGACGGAGTGAGTTGCAGCCGACCCGTCCCCCGTCCTCTCGCCGCCGCATCGTCGACGTCGGCAGCGTTCGCCGTCGCGATCGGCGCGAACGCCCGGTCGTCCTCGAGCAGGTCCGCGAAGGCGCCGAAGAACTCACTGATGCTGGCATCGTCGACGGCACTCAACGCGTCGAACGCCTCCAGCGCGGTCGACACCGCACCGTCGACCAGTCGTCGCTCGGCGGCGGGGACGTGCAGCAGCGCCCCGGTCTCGTGCACCACCACGAGGCGGTCACCCGGGCGGAACGCGTCGGCGAGGTCGCCCGTCACCGTGACGAACCGGTCACCGCCGACGAGGATCCGCTCGCCGGCGACGAGGTGGTCGAGCGGCGCCACCCCGGGGGTCGTGGGGTGCGAGTCGTTGGCGTCACGGGTCGGGGTGCCCATGGCCACAGCGTACGGCCGACCCCCGTGCGCCCGGCTCGCATAGGGTGCACGGCGTGGACCGCCTCTACTTCCGGCAGATGCTGTCGGGCCGCGACTTCGCGACCGCCGACCCGATGGCCCATCAGATGGTCAACTTCGCCTACGCCATCGGCGACCGCGAGACGTCGGAGTGCGTGCTCGTCGATCCCGCCTACTCGACCGACGACCTCATCGACGCTGTCGAGGCCGACGGCATGCGGGTCGTCGGCGTCCTCGCGTCTCACTTCCACGCCGACCACATCGGCGGCAACCTGATGGGCCACCAGATCGAGGGTGTTGCACAACTCCTCGAGCGTTGCAGTTGCCCCGTCCACGTCCATCGGGCCGAGACGCCGTGGGTGCTGCGAACGAGCGGCCTCGGCGCCGACCAGCTGGTCGAGCACGACGGGGGCGACGTCGTGACGGTGGGCGCGATCGACATCCGGCTCGTCCACACCCCCGGTCACACCCCCGGCAGCCAGTGCTTCCACGTCGACAGCCGCCTCGTCAGCGGCGACACCCTGTTCCTGGACGGCTGCGGGCGTACCGACTTCCCGGGCAGCGACCCGGCGGCGATGTACGACAGCCTGCAGGTCCTGGCATCGATGCCGGGCGACACCATCGTCTATCCGGGCCACCGCTACTCGGCACCGTCGAGTGCCACGATCGACTCGATCACGGCCACGAACTACGTGTACCGGCCGACGTCGAAGGAGCAGTGGCTCAGCATGTTCGCCCGCTGAGTGCCCTTCGTCAGCCAGACGTGAGCGCGAAGTACACCGCGCTGACGCCCACCACGCACAGCAGCGCGAGCACCATGCGGCGGAACGGCTCGCCCGAGATGCGGCTGCGGACCGGCCAACCAGCAAGTGTTCCGACCAACCACGCCGGCAGCGCGACCGCCGCAGCGCGGAGACCCTGCCCGGTGACCGTGCCGGTCGTCGCGAACATCGTGATCGTGACGATGTTGCTGAACGCGAACACCCGCACCAACGTGCCCCTGAACTGATCGGCATCGAGTTGACGGGCCTGGAGGGCGAACACGAGCGGCGGCCCATTGGTGGACAGCGACGTGTTCAGCACACCCGACAGGAAGCCTGCGACGATGTCGAGCGGCGCGCCGGCGTGGCTGAGGTTGATCCCCATCGCCAGCAGCGCGGTCGCGATCAGTACTGCGATCCCCAGCGCGAGTCGCAGCCCGTGCTCGGGCGCGCCGTGCAGCACGACGAGGCCGCGCGGCATGCCGAGGAACGCACCAATGCACAGCCGGGCGGTGTTATTCGGTGCAGCATCCCCACGCAGCACCCATGCCTGCCAGGAGATCGACACCGTTGCGACCAGCGTGCTGACGACCACTGCCGCCTTGACATCGATCGCCAGCGTCATGATCGGCATGCACAGCAACGCGAAGCCGAAGCCGGCGATGATCTGCACGAACGACGCAGCGAGCACTGCGACCGCGACAACGATCAGTTCGCCGCCACTCACTGCTGCAGCGCGCCGAGTGTGTAGGTGCGGGCCGTGCGGTCGACCCCGACGACGACCCATCCGTGGTCGAGGTGCGACTGCATGCCCTCGCGCACGGCCATCCGTGCGGCGATGGCCTCGGGCGCTGACGCCGCGATGTCCTGCGGCGTCACCGGCGGCACCTCGAGGGTGGCGGTCTCCCCCACGGCAGGTCGGCCGTGCACGAACTCCCACTGCACCACGAGTCGGTCGCTGGGAAGGGAGCCGTTGATGCCGCCGAGCGACCCGTAGAGGTCGATGCGGTAGTGCACTCCGAAGGCACCGAGCTTGTTCAGGTTGAGGTGCGCATTGGTGAGCTGCAACGGATCGAACGTCCAGCGCATCGCGGTGTAGCCGTTCGCGACACACCAGTCGGCCTGACGACGCTTGAGCTGCTCGCCGAGCCCACCACCGCGATAGTCGGGGTGCACCGCCAGATAGTGGCTGTGCAGCACCGACGGCTCGTTGGTGGCGAACCCGTACACGACGCCGACCAACAGGTCACGGTCGTAGGCGGCCATCGCCATACCGCCCTCCTCGATCGTCGCGACGAGGACGTTGACCGACACCATCTCCGACTCGCCACCCCAGATGAACTTCTCGAACTCGGGTAGGGGCTCGAGGTCGTGCGCGGTCCGCAGTTCCCTGAACTCGATCGTCATCGTCCGGCCGCCTGCATCAACGGATCGTCTCGACCGACTCGGTGACCGACTCGAGGAACGGTCGGTCGAGCGTGACCCCGATGCCGGGGCCAGCCGGTACCGGCATGATGCCGTCGACGGTCTCGAGCCGCTGCTCGACGATGTCGCGCGAATACGTGCGGCTCGCCGAGGCGGTGTCACCGGGGAACACGAAGCCGGGCATGGTCGCGAGGTGGATGTTGTGGGCCCGACCGATGCCGGTCTCGAGCATCCCGCCGCACCACATCGGCACGCCGCGTGACGTGCAGAGTTCGTGGATCTCGCGGACGGCCTGCAACCCACCGACCCTTCCCACCTTGACGTTGACGACCGAGCACGCCTTCATGTCGAGCGCATCGCGCACGCGGGCGGGTGACGTGAGCGTCTCGTCCAGACAGATCGGGGTCGTCAGCATCGTGGCGAGGCGGGCGTGCTCGGCCATGTCGTCCCAGTGAAGTGGCTGTTCGATGTAGTGGAGGTCGAACTCGTCGATCGCTCGCAGCGTGTCGACCATGTCGAGGGTGTAGGCCGAGTTCGCGTCGACCGTGAGTTCGATGTGCGGGAACTCGGCACGCACTGCGCGCAGCAGTTCGACGTCCCACCCGGGTTCGATCTTCAGCTTGACCCGCTTGTACCCCTGCTCGACGTGGCGACGGACCGACGCGACGGTATCGACCACAGAGTTCATGCCGAGGCTGGCACCAACGGGGATCTCGGTGCGGTCGCCGCCGAGCAGCGACCGCAGCGGCACCCCTTGCTGGCGGGCGAAGCAGTCCCACACCGCGAGCTCGAGGGCCGTCTTCGCCATCGGGTTGCCGCGCCAGTGCGACCACCGCTGCACGAGCGTGCTCGGGTGGTCGCAGCCGTGCGCAACGAGATCGGGGGCGAATGCAGCGCGCAACAGGTGGTGTGCACCGGCAATGGTCTCCTCGCGGTACATCGGGAACGGGTCGAACACACCCTCGCCGTAGCCCTCGACGCCCTCGGAGCGCACCGTCACGATGGTGGCGTGTTTCTCGTGGTCCTCGCCGAAGGACGTCCGGAACGGCGCGGTGTACGGGAGCCGAACGAGCCTGATCTCGACCTCGTCGATGTGCATGGTGTCTCCTACCAGGTGTCGATGTTGGGGCGCTTCTTGCCGGGACGTGGGGCAGGTGCCGGCGCGGCGGCGAGCACCGCCGAGATCCACCGTCGCGAGTCGGCGGGGTCGATGACGTCGTCGATCTCGAAGTGACTTGCGACGTTGACGGCCTTGCCGATCTCGTACATGTGGTCGACCCGTTGCTGGAACGCAGCCTCGCGCTCGGCCTCGTCGGTGATGGCCTCGAGCTCGTGGCGGTAGCCGAGCCGTACGGCACCCTCGAGCCCCATCCCGCCGAACTCGCCGGTCGGCCACGCGACACAGGCGAGCGGTGCCTTGGTGCTGGCCCCCATCATCGCCTGTGCCCCGAGCCCGTAGCTCTTGCGCAGCACGAGGGTGACCACCGGGACGCTGAGGTTCGCGCCGGTGACGAACAGCCGACTGCAGTGGCGCACCAGCGCCGTCTCCTCGACAGCCGGTCCGACCATCATCCCCGGTGTGTCGACCAGGGTCACGACCGGCAGGTCGAACGCGTCGCACAGTTGCAGGAACCGTGCTGCCTTGTCGGCGCCGTCGCTGTCGATGGCACCCGACAGGTGCCCGGGGTTGTTCGCCAGGACGCCGAGCGGCCGTCCTTCGACACGCGCGAGGGCGGTCACCATGCCGACGCCGAAGTCGCGGCGGAGCTCGAGCACGCTGTCGTCATCGAACAGCGTGCGGATGACCGAGTGGACGTCGTACGCCCGCTTGCGGTCCAGTGGGACGACGTCGCGCAACTCGTCCTGGTCGCGGCACGACCACTCGGTGGTCCGGCCGGAGAAGTAGCCGAGGTACCGCTTCGCGACCCGCACCGCCTCGGCCTCGTCCTCGACCACGATGTCGACCACACCATTGGCGCGCTGCACCTCGATCGGGCCGATCTCGGTGGGGGCGACGATGCCCAGCCCGCCACCCTCGATCATCGCGGGGCCGCCCATGCCGATGTTGCTGTCGGTCGTCGCGATGACGACGTCACACGTCCCGAGCACGGCAGCGTTGCCGGCAAAGCAGTAGCCGGCGGCGATGCCGACCAACGGCACGAGGCCCGACAGCTGTGCGAGGTACCGGAACGCGAGGCAGTCGAGCCCGCTGACACCGGGCACATCGGTGTCGCCGGGTCGTCCTCCCCCGCCCTCGGTGAAGAACACCACGGGCAACCGCATCTGCTCGGCGAGCTCGAACAGCCGGTCCTTCTTGCGGTGGTTCTGGCCGCCCTGTGTGCCCGCCAGCACGGTGTAGTCGTAGCTCATCGCAACGACCGACCGTCCGTTCACGGTGCCGATGCCACCCACCATGCCGTCGGCGGGTGTGCGCTCGATGAGATCCTCGATCGACCGGCGTCGACGCTGCGGCGCGATGACCACCGGCCCGTACTCGACGAACGATCCTGCGTCGACGAGATCGGCAACGTTCTCGCGTGCCGTCCGCCGGCCCGTCGCCCGCCGTCTCGCCACTGCGTCGGGCCGCGCCGCGTCGAGGCCGACCGCGTGGCGCGCCCGCACCTCGGCGAGGTCACTGCGCACGCCGCCGGTCGACTCGTGCCCGGTCGCCGAGGATCCCGCTGGCACCGTCACCGGGCCCGCCGACATCGAGGCCACGACCGCGCCCGCAGCCACGGTCTCGCCTTCCGAGACCGTGAGCGAGACCACGGTGCCGTCGACAGGGGCATCAACGGGGTGGTGCATCTTCATCGACTCGACGAGCAGCAGCGTGGCGCCGGCCGACACCGCCTGGCCGACAGCCGCGTCAACGGCGACGACCGTGCCCTGCACGGGCGAACGGACCTCGACGGCTTCCCCCACGGTCGAGACGGTAGCGGAGGGCGGTCGGTGGCGCCGAAGGCGTCAGACGCCGAGCTCGGCGGCGCGTGCCAGCACCCGATCGCGCTCGGCCCCGATCGTGGTGCTGTCGCCGTGACCGGTGTGCACGACCGTGTGGTCGGGAAGCGTCAACAGGCGGTCGCGGATGCTGCGCAGAATGGTGGGCTCGTCGCTGTAACTGCGACCGGTCGCACCCGGTCCCCCGCAGAACAGCGTGTCGCCGCTGAAGACCACGCCCGCGGCCGCATCCTGGAGGCAGCAGCACCCCGGCGAGTGGCCCGGGGTGTGCAGCACGCCGAGCTCGTGCCCGGCCACGCGGACGGAACCACCCGGCTCGATCGCCGCGTCGGGCTGCTCGCCCGGCCACACCGCATCCCACAGCATCCGGTCGTCGGGATGCAGGTACACCGGCGCGTCGACACGGTCACGCAGCGGCACGGCAGCGTTGATGTGGTCGTTGTGCCCGTGCGTCAGCACGATCGCACGGACCCGCCGCCCGTTCACCGCCGCTGCGATTGCCTCAGCATCGTGTGCTGCGTCGATGACGATCACCTCGCGGTCGTCGCCGACGATCCAGATGTTGTTGGTGACCTGCCACTCCCCTCCGTCGAGGGCGAAGATGCCGTCGGTCGTCACCAGTTCGATCGCCATGTCGCCGGCGCCCCTCAGAGCACCACGACGCTGCGCAGCACCTCGCCGCGCTCCATCTTGTGGAATGCCTCCTCGACCGCGTCGAGCGAGATCGTCTCGCTGACGAACTTGTCGAGCGGCAGACGGCCCTGCTGGTGCAGCGCGACCAGCATCGGGAAGTCGCGCGAGGGCAGGCAGTCGCCGTACCAGCTCGACTTCAGTTGCCCACCCCGGCCGAAGACCTCGATGAAGGGCAGTTCGATGGTCATGTCAGGGCGCGGCACACCGACCAGCACCACAGTGCCCGCCAGGTCGCGCGCGTCGAAGGCCTGCCGGTACACCGCCGGGTGGCCCACTGCCTCGATGCACACGTCCGCACCGTTCCCGCCGGTGACCGACTTGATGAACTCGACGGGGTCCTGCTTCGAGGAGTTGACGACATGTGTCGCGCCGAACGTACGGGCGAGCTCGAGCTTGCGGTCGTCGAGGTCGACAGCAACGATCGTGTGCGCGCCGGCCAGGTGCGCACCGGCGATCGCTGCGTCACCCACGCCACCGCAGCCGAAGACCGCGACCGAGTCGCCCCGGCCGACGTTGCCGGTGTTGATCGCGGCACCGATGCCCGCCATGACGCCACAGCCCAGCAGCCCGGCGGTCGCTGCCGGCACACCCGCATCGACCTTGGTGCACTGACCCGCGGCGACGAGCGTCTTCTCGACGAATGCGCCGATGCCGAGCGCTGGTGACAGCACCGTGCCGTCCTCGAGGGTCATCTTCTGCGTCGCGTTGAAGGTCGAGAAGCAGTACCACGGGCGGCCGCGACGACAGCTGCGGCACTGGCCGCACACGGCGCGCCAATTGAGGATGACGAAGTCTCCGGGAGCCACGTCGGTCACACCGGCGCCGACGGACTCGACGATGCCAGCGGCCTCGTGACCGAGCAGGAAGGGGAACTCGTCGTTGATGCCACCCTCGCGGTAGTGCAGGTCGGTGTGGCACACGCCGCATGCCTGCACCGTCACCACGGCCTCGCCGGGGCCGGGATCGGGCACCACGATGGTCTCGATCGTCACGGGGGCGCCCTTGCTCCGCGCCACGACACCACGCACCTTCTGAGCCATGTGAGCCTTCCTTCGTCGGCCGCGGGTGCCGGCGACAGACCGTCCGTCGCCACCCGCATCGACGAC
>JBMSSR010000079.1:0-11662 GCA_049424465.1 Ilumatobacteraceae bacterium | reverse complement strand
GCTCGGCGTCGACCGTTTCTATGCCGCCGCCAGCCCCCTGCTCGACTCGGTCGGCCTCGGCGCCTACTGCGCGCTCGCCAGCGGAGTCGGCGTGCTGGTCGGACCGCTCCTGGTCGGCACCGTCGCCGATCTCGTCGGCCTCCGGTGGGCCATCCTGCTCGTGCCCGCGCTGGTCGTCCTCGCCGTCGCCACGCAGACGCCACAACGGCGCTGAGAACCTCGCGGCACACAGGGAGCCGAACGGCCTCGGGTGCTACGTTCGGGAGTGCAGGCCGCAGGCCCGCACGGTTGACGGAGACGACGACGGAGGTCGTATGAAGGTCGGAGCGTTCTTCTTCGGTGGCGTCGAGATGGATGACGCCGGTGCCGGGCTCCCCAATCCGATGGACCGGCGCTACAGCAACGAGCAGTGCTGGGACGCCACGCTGAAGTACATCGACGCGGCGGTCGAGGCCGACCGTCTCGGATACGACAGTTTCTGGACGACCGAGCACCACTTCCAGTACGAGGGCTACGAGGTCATCCCGAACGGCCTGCTCATCTCCACCTGGATCGCAGCCCGCACCAAGAACATCCGCTTCGGCGCGATGTTCAACGTCGTCCCGCAGTGGAACCCGCTGCGCCTCGCCGAGGACTTCGCCACGCTGCACAACCTGTCGGGCGGCCGCGGCATGCTGGGCGTCGGCCGCGGCACGGTGCCGCGCGAGATCCTGCACCTCAACGACTTCCACATCTCGATCGGGTCGCACGACAACCCCGAGCAGACGGCCGACGACACCAAGAACCGCGAGTACTTCGAGGAGCAGATGGACATCATCCGTCTCGCGCTCGACAACGAGACGTTCTCGTACCACGGCACGTACTTCGACCTACCGGTGCCGGGCATCCCCGACCGCGGTGCCACGGTGCAGTCGCTCACCCTCATCCCCCGCCCGCTGTACCCGTACCAGATCTGGCAGGCGGCCACCAGCCCGCCCACCGTCGAGTACGCACCCCGCGTCAACCACGGTGCCGTGTTCTGGAACCAGAACCCCGTGTTCATCAAGCGCATGTGGGACCGCTACGGCGAGGTCCACGAGCAGCACCACGGCCCCGGCCTGCCGGTCAGCGCGCAGCGCATGCTCGTGGTCAGCGTGCGCATCGAGGACACGCACGAGGAGGCAGTGCGCACTGCGCGCAACGGCCACGACGAGTTCTGGAAGTTCCTCGGCCCGTACGGATGGAGCCGCGGCTACATGGGCGAGGACGGCCGACCCGTCAAGCCCGGGCTCATCCCGACGCTCGAGGAGTCGATGCAGCAGCGCACGATCCTCGTCGGCACGCCCGAGCAGGTGGCCGAACAGGTGCAGGACTACAAGGACCTCCTCGGCCTCGAGTACCTCACGCTGTTCCCGCACCTCATCGGCGACACCTACGGCAAGGCGACCGAGCAGATGACCCGGTTCATGGAAGAGGTCGTCCCGCTCGTGCGGTGACGGCGTCACGATGCACTCGGCGCCCGACGACGTCCCGGTCATCCGGCTCGAGCCGTGGACCGGGCCGTGGCCCGACGACGACCGGGACGCCAACCTGAAGGCCGACGTCGCGCTGTATGCGCGCGTCGATCCCTTGCGCACCATCCGCGGGCTGTCAGAAGCCACCTCGGTCCCTGAGGGAGCACTGGTGCGCTGGGTGCTCGCGCGCTGGGCCAGCGAGGGCGCGTCAGGCCTGCTCGAGCTGGGCCCGACGTTCAGCCGACGACTGCTGCAGGTATGCACCACGGCGGAGGAGGGTGACAGCGACGAGGCCCGACTGGCGGCGTACCACCAATTGCGGCAGATGATCTCGTGGCTCAACCACCCGCTCGACCACCCCGAGGTCTACGACTGACCGATCATCCGGTCCATCCGAAGCGCGGCGCCCGCCGCTCGCGGAACGCGGCGACGCCCTCGGCTGTCTCTCCCGAGCGGTTCGCCTCGAGTACCCACTGCTCGGCGAGCGTCGCTGGCACCGAGCCGTGCTCGAGCACCGCAGCCACCATCTGCTTGGCCGCCACCTGGCTGAGCAGCGAGCGCGACACGAGTGTGCTGCACAACCCGGCCAGCCGGGCCTCGACATCGTCGGCGTCGAGCAGCTCGTCCACCAGGCCGATGCGGTGCGCCTCACCTGCGTCGAGCAGGTCGCCGGTGAACAACAACCGCTTCGCCGCCGGACCGAGCAGCCGCACGACCCGCTCGACGGACGCCGCCGGGTACACGATGCCCAGCTTCGAGGGCGTGATGCCGAACCGCGAGCCGCGCACGGCAAGGCGCAGGTCACAGTCGATCGCGAGCGCTGCACCGCCGCCCACGCAGTCCCCCTGCACCACTGCGATCGTCGGCTTGGGCAGTTCGGCGAGTGCGCGCTCTGCGGCCATGTTGACCTCCATGAACGGGGCCTCGCCCGGTGCGCGCTCAGCCAGCAGGTCACCGATGTCGGCGCCGGCGCAGAAATGGTCGCCCGCCCCGCGCAGCACCACGACGCGCACCACCGGGTCTGCCGCCAGTCGGTGGCATGCCTGCTCGAGACCCGCCCACATCTCGTAGCTGACGGCGTTCCGCTTGTCGGCACGGTCGAGCACGATCGTGCCAACGGCTCCCTCGACGACGACGCGCAGCCCCCTCCACTCCATCGCCTCAGGCTACGCTCGATCGTGTTCCGGTCCGGCACCCCTCCGGCCCTGCGCCCTGCGCGCACTCACCCAGGACTTCTCGTGGACGACCTCTCCGACCTCGCCCGGCGGCATCTGTGGATGCACTTCACCCGACTCGGTTCGTTCGCCGATGCCGAGGTGCCCATCATCACCCGCGGCGAGGGGTGCTACGTCTACGACCGCCACGGCAACCGTTACCTCGACGGCCTGTCCGGACTGTTCACGGTGCAGGCAGGTCACGGCCGCACCGAGCTCGCCGAGGCCGCTGCCCGTCAGTCCGAGCAGCTCGCCTACTTCCCCGTCTGGTCGTTCGCCCACGAGCCGGCGATCACCCTCGCCGCACGCCTCGCTGCGCTCGCACCCGGCGACCTCAACCGTGTCTTCCTCACACCCACCGGCGGTGACGCCGTCGAGTCGGCGATCAAGTTCGCCCGCCAGTACTGGAAGCTCGTCGGCCGACCGACCAAGCACAAGGTGATGTCGCGCTACCTGTCGTACCACGGCACGTCGATGGGGGCGCTCAGCCTCACCGGCGTTCCCGCGATCAAGCAGCCGTTCGAGCCGCTCATGCCGGGTGCCGTGAAGGTGCAGACGCCGTACCGCTACCGCTGCAACGACTGCATGCACCTCGACGGCTGCACGCTGCGCTGCGCCGACGACCTTGCCCTGCGCATCGAGATGGAGGGTCCCGACACGGTCGCCGCAGTGTTCATGGAGCCGGTGCAGAACACGGGCGGTGCCTTCACCCCACCCGACGGGTACTGGGCACGCGTGCGCGAGATCTGTGACGAGTACGACGTCCTGCTCGTCAGCGACGAGGTCATCGGCGCATTCGGCCGGTTCGGCGAGATGTTCGGCAGCATCCGGTACGGCTACCAACCCGACCTCATCACCTTCGCCAAGGGGGTCACCAGTGGCTACGCCCCGCTCGGGGGCATGATCGTCAGCGATCGCCTCGCCGAGCCGTTCCTCACCGCGACCGACGTGTTCCTGCAGGGTCAGACATTCGGCGCGCACCCCGTGTCGTGTGCCGTCGCCAATGCCAACCTCGACATCTTCGAGCGCGAGGACCTGTGCGGTCACGTGCGTCGCAACGAGGCGACGTTCAAGCGTCTCATCGAGGACCTGCTCGACATCCCGCTCGTCGGCGACGTACGCGGCGACGGCTACTTCCTCGCGATCGAGCTGGTGCCCGACAAGGCAACGCGTGGCCTCTTCACCGCAGACCAGAGCGAGTGGCTGCTGCGCGGTGTGCTGTCCCCCGCCCTCTACCGCTCGGGCCTGATCTGCCGCGCCGACGACCGCGCCGAGCCGGTCATCACCCTGTCGCCGCCGCTCATCGCCGGCGAGGAGGAGTTCGACATCATCGCCCGCACGCTGCGTGCCGCGCTGACCGAGGCCTCGCAGCGCTTCGCCGAGGTCGCGTAGCGCGCCTCAGCGGAACAGGTCGCGACTCTGGTCGCGCAGTACTGGGGCGATCGAGGCGCCGTCGTCGCGCTCCCACTCGTGGCCACGGATGACCGCCACCGGGACGCGGGAGAGATTGCCCTTC
The DNA here is from genome assembly GCA_049424465.1 of Ilumatobacteraceae bacterium. GTDB lineage: Bacteria > Actinomycetota > Acidimicrobiia > Acidimicrobiales > Ilumatobacteraceae > UBA668. Next base: position 7,439 of record JBMSSR010000079.1, on the reverse strand, counting down.
ACCAGTTCGGCGGCACCGGCGAGCTCGTCAGCGGTACAGATCGCCTGCACCCTGAACTCGTGCCCGTGCGGGTCGACCTGGCCGATGTAACTGAGGATCGGCTGGAACCCCGCCACGCCGATGGCGATGTCGGTCTGCCCCTCGCGCCACGCCCTGCCGAACGTGTCGCTGATGATGACTGCCACGTCGACACCCGCTGCAGCGAAGCCCGCCCGCAGGTGCCTGGCCGACGCATCAGGGTCGACCGGCAGCAGCACCGCCCGGCCGTGTGCGCCGCTGGACGACTGGTCGACGCCGCTGTTCGCGCACACGAAGCCGTGGTGGGTCTCGGTGATCAGGATCGGCCCGATCTGGCGGACGATGCGCTTCGACTCGCGCAGGACCAGCTCGGTCACCGCAGGGTCCTTGTCCCACTGTGCCGACCACTCGACAGCGAACGGTGACGGCTGCACGTCGGCGAGCTCGACCGTGCGGCCCTCTGCCTTCGACACGATCTTCGAGGTGACGACGACCACGTCGCCGTCCGCCAGCGGGCATCCATCTGACGCTGCCGCAGCGAGGATGGCAGCGGCGAGGTCGGTGCCCTCGGCGATCTCGGGCAGCCCGCTGACGCCGGAGATCTGGAGCGATGCCACGTCGGCAGGTTAGCCACGCCGGCGCTGCGGACACCGTGGTTCGCCGGGCGGGTTCCTAGAGTGTCCCCATGGCTGCCGACCGAGTGTCAGAACTGTTCGACCCCTCCGCCTGGCGCGAGGTGCCGGGCTTCGAGTTCGACGACATCACCTACCACCGCAGCGTCGAGCACGGCACCGTACGCATCGCGTTCAACCGACCCGAGGTGCGCAATGCGTTCCGGCCACGCACGGTCGACCAGCTGTACACCGCCCTCGACCACGCCCGCATGAGCACCGACGTCGGCTGCGTCATCCTGACCGGCAACGGACCGTCGCCCAAGGACGGCGGCTGGGCGTTCTGCAGCGGTGGTGATCAGCGCATCCGCGGCAAGGACGGCTACAAGTACACCGAGGACGATGCAACCGGCCGCCCCGGCGAGACCGCAGCCTCCATCCAGGCGGGCCGTGCGGGCCGGCTGCACATCCTCGAGGTGCAGCGCCTCATCCGCTTCATGCCCAAGATCGTCCTCTGCGTCGTACCCGGCTGGGCAGCGGGCGGCGGGCACAGCCTCCACGTCGTCAGCGACCTCACCATCGCCAGCCGCGAGCACGCCCGGTTCAAGCAGACCGACGCCGACGTCGCCAGTTTCGACGGCGGGTTCGGCAGCGCATATCTCGCCCGCCAGGTGGGCCAGAAGTTCGCCCGCGAGATCTTCTTCCTCGGGCGCGAGTACTCGGCCGACGATGCACACCGCATGGGCATGGTCAACGCCGTGGTCGCCCATGCCGACCTCGAACGCGAGGCGCTGCAGTGGGCGAGGGAGATCAACGGCAAGAGCCCGACCGCCCAGCGCATGCTCAAGTTCGCCTTCAACCTGATCGACGACGGGCTCGTCGGCCAGCAGGTGTTCGCCGGCGAGGCCACACGGCTCGCGTATGCCACCGACGAGGCGCAGGAGGGCCGCACCAGCTTCCTCGACAAGCGTGACCCCGACTGGTCGCCGTACCCCTGGCACTTCTGAGCAGGCGCCGGTGACGCACCTCGTCGTCGTCGACGATCCCGACGACCCGCGGGTGGCGGGCTTCCGGCTCAACGACCGCGGACTGTCGAACCGCGTCCAGCGGCGTGCCGACGACGGTGACGGGTTGTTCATGGCCGAGGGCGACCTCGTGGTCGAGCGGGCCCTCGAGGCCGGCTGTGTCCCGGTGCTGGCACTCGTCGACAGTGCTCGGCCGCCGGCCGTCACCGAGCGGCTCGCTCGCTCAGTGACCGTGTACGCCGGCGGCGAACGGCTCCGCACGGCGATCACCAAAATGGGCATGCCGTACAGCGTCGTCGCCCTCTTCGAGCGGCCCGCACGACCGACGGCGACAGCGCTCGCCGCCACCGCGACGCGCCTGGTCCTCGTCGAGGCCGTCGACAACCCGGTCAACGTCGGCAGCATCGTGCGCAACGCGCTCGCGCTCGGGTGGGACGGGCTCATCGTCGACTCGACGAGCGCCGACCCGCTCGCCCGGCGGGCGATGCGGGTGTCGATGGGCCACTCGCTGCACCTCCCCCATGCCCGCGTCACCGACATGGCCGGCACGATCACCGCGCTGCGCGACGACGACTGGGCGGTGTACGCCCTCACCCCGGCGGACGACGCGCACCCACTCGACCGGGTCGAGCCCACCGGTCGGGTCGCGATCGTCACGGGCAGCGAGCGGGCGGGCCTCTCCGCCGCCTCACTCGCCGCGTCGACGGCCCGGGTGTGCATCCCGATGCAGGGCACCGTCGACTCGCTCAATGCAGCGGCAGCGACCGCAGTGGCGTGCTGGCACTTCCGGCCCTGACGCCGGCCGGCGGCGTCGACCGACTACTCGCCGGTCGGTGAGGCGCTGACCTGCAGGCCGGGTGCGGCATCGTTGCGCAGCATCTCGGCGGCGGGCACGAAGTAGCCCATCAGGATCTGCCGGACCTGCGGGTGCTCGGCGGTCCGCTCGACGGCCGCGGCCATGTGCAGCAACCACCGGTCGCGCTCGGTCGCGCCGATGCGGAACGGCATGTGGCGCAGCCGCAGCCTCGGGTGGCCACGCTCGTCGTTGTACGTCGTCGGGCCACCGAAGTACTGCGCGAGGAACAGCGCCAGCCGACGGCGTGCACCCGACAGGTCGGCCTCGGGGTACAGCGGCAGCAGTACCGGGTCGGTGACCACGCCCTCGTAGAACGCGTCGACGAGCCGGTCGAAGAACTCCTGACCACCCACGGCCTCGTAGACGCTGATCTCGACCGTGTCGACGCCCTCGTCGGCCCCGCTCCCGTCGGCGGTCCCGGTGCTGCTGGACTCGCTCACTCGAACTCCGGCTCGACCCAGTGAGGGAAGATGTCGGGCAACCCCTCGCTCACCCGCATCGGGAACACGGGCGGGCGCTTCTCGAGGAAGCTGGTGACACCCTCGTGCGCGTCGGCACTGCGGCCCCGCTCGAGGATGCCCCGCGAATCGGCGCGATGGGCCTCCATCGGGTGCGACGCGCCGAGCATGCGCCACATCAGCTGACGCGTCAGCGCCACGCTGACGGGGGCGCTGTTCTCGGCGATCTCGGTCGCAATCGCGCGTGCTGCTGGCAACAGGTCGTCGACTGCGTGGACGCTGCGCACCAGGCCGCCCGACAGGGCCTCGGCAGCCGGGAAGACGCGACCGCTGTAGCACCACTCCATCGCCTGACCGATGCCGACGAGGCGCGGCAAGAACCAGCTCGAGCACGCCTCGGGCAGGATGCCGCGTCGGTTGAACACGAACCCGATGCGGGCGGTGTCGCTCGCCAGACGGATGTCCATCGGCAGGGTCATCGTGATACCCACGCCGACTGCTGGCCCGTTGATCGCGCCGATGACCGGCTTGAGGCACTCGAAGATGCGCAGCGACACCATGCCACCGCCGTCGCGGGGCACGCCGACGGCTGTCATCTCGTCGCTGCCACCGGCGCTGAAGGTGTCGCCGCCGGAGGAGAGGTCCGCACCGGCGCAGAACGCGCGCCCCTCACCGGTGACGATGACCGCACGAACCTCGTCGTCAGCGTCGACGCGGTCAAAGGCATCGAGCAATTCGCGCAGCATCGTGCCGGTGAAGGCGTTGAGCTGTTCGGGACGGTCGAGCGTGATGGTCGCGACGTGGTCGGCCACTTCGTAGCGGATCTGGGTGTACTCCATACCGCGACGGTACCCGTCGGGCTCAGACGTCGAGGAAACGGCTGGCAGCAGTACCCGAGCCGACGGCGCCCACCATGGCGCCCACCACCAGCATCATCAGCCAGACCGCATACGGGTAGCCATCGGTGACGACGAAGCCCTCGAGTCCGGACTCGGCCGGGAACGCACGCACACCACTGGTCCAGTCGCGATTGATGAACAGCATGCCGAGGCCACCGAGGATGCCGCCGGCAATGCCCTGCACCAGTCCCTCGAGCATGAACGGCAGGCGGATGAACCAGTTGGTGGCACCCACGAGCTTCATCACCTCGATCTCTCGCCGTCGGGCGAACATCGCGGTGCGGATGGTGTTCCAGATGAGCAGTGCGGACGCGAAGAGCAGGACGACGGCCATCACCAGCGTGCGCACGCCGAAGAACCCCTTCAGCTCGCCGAGCACGGCAACGGCTTGGTCGGGTGTCCGGACGTCGATGACGTGCGGCAGGTCGGTGAACGAGTCCTTGAGCGCGCGCAGCACCTCGCTCGAGTCCTTGTCCACGGGTGTCACCTTGAAGAACGACGGGATCTTCGGCAGCAGCTGCTGCAACGCGTCCTGGTCGCCCGCGAACAGCGTGTTGGCCACGTCGGTCGCGCAGGCCTCGTCGCAGTACTCGACCGACTCGACGACCGTGGTCTGACGCAACAGCTCGCCCTGTACCAATTGCACTTCGGGCGAGTCGGCGGTGTACCCGTGCTCGACGTACACGATCATCTCGACGCCGCCGGTCCACAGCTTGAGCTGGTTGTCGAACCCGCGCTGGATGAGCAGGGTGATGCCGAAGAGCAACAGCGAGATGGTGGCAGTGAGCACCGTCGCGAAGGTGAGCGTGACGTTGCGGGTCATGCTCGCCCACATCTCGCGGAGCATGTAGCGGGCGCGAGAGATCATTCGTACACGCCCCGGGCCTGGTCGCGGACGATGACGCCGCGGTCGAGCTGGATGACGCGCTTGCGCATCATGTTGACGATGCGCTGGTCGTGGGTGGCCATCACGACGGTCGTACCCGTCTTGTTGATGCGGTCGAGCAGTCGCATGATGCCCTCACCGGTCGCCGGGTCGAGGTTGCCCGTCGGCTCGTCGGCGAGGAGGATGAGCGGCCGGTTGACGAACGCGCGGGCGATCGACACACGCTGCTGCTCGCCACCCGACAACTGGTGCGGGAAACGGTCCTGCTTGCCGCCGAGACCGACCAGGTCGAGGACGGCGGGCACCTGCTGACGGATCTGGTGGCGGGGTCGACCGATGACCTCGAGGGCGAACGCCACGTTCTCGAACACCGTGCGGTTCGGCAGCAGCTTGTAGTCCTGGAAGATGTTGCCGATGTTGCGCCGCAGGTGCGGGATCTTGCTGTCGGGCATCTCGTTGATGTCACGACCGGCCACCCACACCGAGCCCCGCTCGGGCCGTTCCTGACGGTTCATCAGTCGCAGCAGCGTGCTCTTGCCCGATCCCGACGGCCCCACCAAGAACACGAACTCGGCCTTGGCGATGTCGAAACTGGCATCGCGAAGCGCCGTGACCTCGGTGGAGTAGTGCTTGGTGACGTTGCGGAGGCGGATCATCGGTGAGGTGTCCCCGGTGCGGTGGGCCCTACGGCCCCGGGCAGACAGGGCAACGGTAGTTCACTCACTCTGCCTCGCGGCGGCGCCACCGCAGGTAGCCCTCCATGAACTCGTCGAGCTCGCCGTCGAGGACGGCATCGATCTGACTGGTCTCGACCTCGGTGCGCAGGTCCTTGACCATCTGGTACGGCTGCACGACGTACGAGCGGATCTGGCTGCCCCAGCCCACCTGCGCCTGACGGCCGGCGATGCGGTCCAGTTCGGCGGCGTGCTCTTCCTCGATCCGCGCCGCGATCATCGCCTTGAGACGACCCATCGCCTTCTCGCGGTTCTGCAACTGGCTGCGCTCTTCCTGGCTGCTCGCGACGAGTCCGGTCGGTGTGTGGATGAGCCGTACGGCCGACGAGGTCTTGTTGACGTGCTGACCACCGGCACCACTCGCGCGGAAGACTTCCATGCGCACGTCACTCTCGTTGATCTCGAGGTCGGGCGCATCCATGACCGGCCACACCTGCACCGCTGCGAAACTGGTCTGGCGGCGGCCCTGGTTGTCGAACGGGCTGATGCGGACGAGACGGTGGGTGCCGCGCTCGCTGGTCATCAGGCCGTAGGCGTAGCGCCCGGTGATGGTGAACTCGGCCGACAGCAGGCCCGCCTCGGTCCCCTCACTGATCTCGTCGACCTCGACGGTGAAGCCGCGCCGCTCGGCCCACCGGGTGTACATGCGCAGCAGGATCTCGGTCCAGTCCTGAGCATCGACACCACCGTCCTTGGCGTTGACCTGCACGATGCAGTCGGCCTCGTCGTGCTCGCCGGTGAACAGGCTGCGCAGGTCGAGCTGGCGCAGCTGCTGGCCGAGCCGACCGATCGCCGCAACGAGGTCGGGTTCCTGGCTCTCGTCGTCGACCTCGCGAGCCATCTCGTGCAGCACCTCGGCGTCCTCGAGCTCGCGGCTGAGCGAGTCGAAGGTGTCGATGTCACCCTTGACGTTGGCGTACTCGGCGTTGATGCGCTTGGCAGCGTCCTGGTCGTCCCACAGGTCGGGGCGCGACACCTCCATCTCGAGCTCGGCGAGGCGCGCACGGTTGGGGCCGATGCGGAGGTAGCCCTCCGCCTCACCCAGTCGGCGACGCAGGTCGCGGAGGTCGTCGGTGAAGTCGCGCATGTGGGGTGACGGGGTCAGGCGGTGGTGGCGCCGTGACAGACCTTGAACTTCTTGCCGCTGCCGCACGGGCACGGCGCGTTGCGCGAGGTCTTCGACCACTCGTCCTTGACGATGGTCTTCTGCACCGGCTTGGCCGGGGCGGGTGCCTGGCCCGGCATGCGCTGCGAGACCTGCCGGTGCGTGGCAGCAGCCGACGCCGGGTCGAGGCCTGCGGCACGGGCCGCAGCAGCAATCCCGCCGGCCGGCGCATCATCGCTCGAGGACTGCTGCACGTTCTGCACTGTCTGCTGCGGGGCGTCCTTGCGCACCACCTGCACGTGCATGACGTACTTGACGAAGTCCTGGGCGATGCCCTTCATCATCGCCCCGAACATCTCGAAGCCCTCGCGCTGCCACTCGGTGAGCGGGTCCTTCTGGCCCATCGCCCGCAGGTTGATGCCCTCCTGCAGGTAGTCCATCTCCTCGAGGTGCTCGCGCCAGCGCTGGTCGATGATGCGCAGCATCACCTGGCGCTCCACGTCGCGCATGACGACCGGCGTGAGCTCGTCCTCGCGGCGCTGGTAGAAGGCCTTGGCGTCGGCCATGACGAGGTCGTAGATGTCGTCGGCGTCATCGAACTGCTCGAGCGTCGTCTCGGTGATGGCGTTCGGCCAGTACGTGCCCAGTTCCTTGGCGAGACCGTCGAGGTCCCACTCGTCACGGTCCTCGCTGACGCAGTGCGTGTCGATGAGCGAGTCGACGGCGTCGGACAGGTACTCCATCGCCGCAACCTTCAGGTCGGCGCCCTCGAGGATCTGGTCTCGGCGCGCGTAGATGACCTTGCGCTGCTCGTTCATGACCTCGTCGTACTTGAGCACGTTCTTGC
>JBMSSR010000078.1:0-11794 GCA_049424465.1 Ilumatobacteraceae bacterium | reverse complement strand
TGACGGCTGGGCATTCGAGAACGGCCCGGTCACCAGGTCGAGCCCCATCTCGAGAGCCATCTCGCAGCTCTCTCCATAGCCGAGGCCCTTGGTGCGCAGCGGCGGGTCGACGTCCCAGTGCACGGTGTCGAACCCGCGCAGGCCGGTCGGGATCGGCGAGAACGAGCTCGACTCGTGCTGGACCCCGGCGATGTAACAGCGCATCCCCGAACGTTAGAGCGACGACCGGCGGGCGCACGAGGGCGGTGCGCCGTGCACGCAGTCCGGTTCGGCCCCCACCACACCCCGGCCACCCACATGGGCAGGTCGGCGATCGGCCACCTAGTCTCTGCCCGATGATCGCTGTGCTCGTGGTGCGCGACGGCCGCCTGCCGCAGGGCGGCGACGAGGCCGTCGCCGAGTGCGGCGGCCGGGCGCTGCTGGCGTGCACCGACGACCCGCACCGGGACGGCCGCGACGCCGCGGCTGACGGGCACCTGCTCGACGACCTCGGGCTGCAGCTCGCGGGTCTCGCCACGTCGGTGCGCTGCGTGCGCCTCGGCGATTTCGAGCCCGGTCGCTGGTCGGCAGGCCTTGCGCCGCTGCTCGCCGACGAGCCCCGTGTCCTGCTGCCCGGGTCGGCCGACGGCCGTGACCTCGCCCCGCGCCTCGCCGCGGTGCTGCGCCGACCGCTTCACGCCGTCGCCACGCTCGTGTCACCGTCGCGCATCGACATGGCACGGCGCGGCGGCACCGAGCTGCACACCGTCGTGCCCGGCCCCGAGTTCGTCGCGACGCTGCAGCCGGGCGTACGCGGCGTGGTGCCCACCGCCGGGGCGCCGTTGCCGCACGTCGAGTTCGTCGACGCAGGCGCCACACCCGCCACGCCGCCACCACACCTCGACGTGAGGGTGATCGGCACGCAGCCACCCGACCCGGCGAGCATCGACCTGTCCGAGGCGCCGCGCATCGTCGCCGGCGGCGCTGGCCTCGACAGCGCGGCGCGCATCGAGCAACTCGCGCGCATCGGCTCGATGCTTGGTGCCAGCACCGGCGCGACGCGCGTCGTCACCGACCGCGGCTGGGTGCAGCACACGCGCCAGATCGGCACGACCGGCGTCGTCGTCGACCCCGACGTGTACCTGGCGTTCGGCATCAGCGGCGCAGTGCAGCACACCGCCGGCCTCGGTGCGCCGCGGCACGTGCTGAGCGTCAACACCGACGCCCACTGCCCGATGATGCAGCTCGCCGACCTTGCGATCGTGGCCGATGCGAACGAGACCCTCGACGCCCTCGAGCAGGCGCTCGCACAACGCGCCCGCTCCCGCCCGACGCCGACGGCGGCCACGGCATGACGACCGCCGTACCTGCCACCGTCCCCACGGGAACGACCGTCGACCCCGGTCCGTCGCGCGACGTCGACGTCCTCGTCGTGGGCGGTGGCCCGGCGGGCAGCTGCGCCGCGATCGTCGCAGCACGCGCCGGTCTGCGTGTCGTGCTCGTCGAGCGCGGCCCGTTCCCCGGCAGCAAGAACATGTACGGCGGTGTCGTCTACCCGCGCATCCTCGACGGTCTCCTGCCGAACTGGTGGGAGGAGGCACCGGTGCAACGGTGGGTCACCCGCCGCTCGACGATGCTGCTCACGCCGACCCAGGCGCTCACCGTCGACTTCCGCACCGAGGCGTGGGGCTCGCCGCCCTACAACGGGGCCACCGCCTATCGCCCCGACTGGGACAACTGGCTCGCGGGCCACGCGGCCGCTGCGGGTGCACAGGTGATCACCAGCACCACCGTCACCGGCCTGCTGCGCGACCGCACCGGAGCTGTCGTCGGTGTGCGCACCGATCGCCCCGACGGTGACCTGACGGCGCGGGTCGTCATCGCGTGCGACGGCGTCAACAGCTTCCTCGCCAAGGAAGCGGGCATGTACCCGCACACCGATGCGAAGCACTTCACGCTCGGCGTCAAGGAGACGCTCGCGCTGCCGCAGGCGGTCATCGACGAGCGTTTCAACGTGCGCGACCGCCACGGCGTCGACATCGAGATCGTCGGTGCAACCGGCAGCGTGAACGGCGGCGGGTTCCTGTACACGAACCTCGACACGGTCTCGGTCGGGGTCGTCCTGAAGCTGCCACGGCTGGCGGCACAGCAGCGTCGGCCCGAGCAGATCATCGCCGACCTGAAGGCGCACCCCGCCATCGCGCCGCTCGTGCAGGGTGGCGAGCTGAAGGAGTACAGCGCACACCTCATTCCCGAGGCGGGCCTCGAGATGATGCCGCGCATGGTCACCGACGGCATGCTCGTCGCCGGCGACGCGGCGGCGCTGTGCCTCGCTGCCGGCATCTGGCTCGAGGGTGTCAACTTCGCCATGGCGAGCGGCATGTACGCCGGCGAGGCCGCCGTCGACGCCATCGCCGCCGACAACACGACCGCCAAGGGGCTCGCCGGCTACCGCACGCGACTCGACCAGACCTTCGTGCTGCGCGACCACCGGCGCCTGCGTCGCGCGCCCGAACTGGTGCTCAGCGACCGCGTACAGCACCTGTACCCCTCGATGGTCGCCAATGTCGTCGAGCGGATGTTCCGCGTCGACAACCCGTACCCCAAGCCCGGCCTGCGGCGCATCGCCGCCGACGAGCGGCGTCGCGCCGGCGTGCGGCTGCGCCACCTCGTGCGCGACGGCATCACTGCCCTGAGGAGCTTCGGATGACCGACACCGCACACGCCGGCATGCTCGAGCCCCATGCATGGGGTGGGCTGTCGTTCCAGGAACGCATGGCGACCGCCGAGTTCCGCATCCACGAGGTGCCGCACATCGTGGTCGACGGCTCGAAGTGCGCCGACTGCAGCACCCGCGAGTGTGTGGTCGCGTGCCCGGCCAGCCTCTTCGTACCCACTGCCGACGGCGGCATCGTGTTCAACCACGAGCAGTGCTTCGAGTGCGGCACGTGCTACCTGGTGTGCAACCGCGAGGGAGCGATCTCGTGGCACTACCCGGAGGGCGGGCACGGCATCGTGTTCCGGCGCACGTGATCGTCGCCTGCCTGAAGTGGGTCGCCCATCCCGGCGAACCCCACGACGAGCGGTTCGCCGGCGCGAGCCCTGCCGACCGCGCGGCGCTCGAGCTCGCGCTGCGACAGGCTGACGCGCTGGGCCAGCACGTGATGGCGGTCACCGTCGGGCCACCGGCCGCCGACCGCGTGCTGCGCGATGCATTCGCCGGCGGCGCGACGCGTCTGGTGCGTGTCGACGCCCCCGTCGCGCTGCCGAGCGAGGCCGTGGCCATCTCGATCGCCGAGGTCGTGCGTGCCAGTTCGGCGACGCAGCCCGAGGACGACCCGCTGTGGGTGTGGTGCGGTGACTACTCACTCGACGGTGGCTCCGGCAGCGTGCCCGCCTTCGTCGCGGCAGCGCTCGGCGCGCGCCAGGCGCTCGGCTGCATCTCGGTCACGCCGGTCCGCCACGGCACGCTGGGCCTCGTCCGGCGCCTCGACGGCGGGCGTCGCGAACTCCTCGAGGTCGAGGCGCCAGCGGTGGTGAGCGTCGAGGGGTCGGTGGCCACACTGCGCCGCGCCGGCCTGCCGGCGGTCCGCGCTGCGGCGACGGCGACGGTCGAGGTGGTGCGGTCCCCCGACGATCGCGGCGCACTCGCACGGGCCGCTGCAACGGTGCGGCCGTACCGCCCCCGGGCACGCGTCCTCGCCGTGCCGGACGGCGACACCTCGCTCGATCGGGTGAGGGCACTCACCGACGCTGCATCGTCCGCACCGGCGCGTGGTGAGGTGCTCGTGGCGTCACCCGTCGAGGCGGCGAACCGCATCGTCGCCGCACTCGAGGCGTGGGACTGCCTCGACGACGCCTGACGCGAGTGCAAGCCGTCACGACCACGGCGACGGCAGCAGCGGCCGTTCTCGCGCCGCCCTCGCCGAGCGGGTGTCGGCGGCGGGCCCGCCAGTAGCGTTGCCCGCATGCCCCGACGCAGGACACGCCAGCAGGTGCGCCGCGCGTTCATCACCCTCGTCGGCACCGTCGGCCTCGTGATGGTGGTCGCCAGCATCGGCGACCTCACCGGGGCGTGGCACTTCGTCAGCACGCCCACCGAGTCGTTCACGCTGGTCGCCGACACCACCACCGTGCCGGTCACGACGACGGCGCCGACCACCTCCTCCACCACACCGCCCACGACCGAGCCGGCGCCGCCGACGGTGCTGGTCGACCCCGCCTCGTTCGGCACACCGTGGGGCACCGCCGTGCAGGGCGTCCTCACGTTCCGCGGCAACCCGACCCGCTCGTTCTACGGCACCGGCCCGGTCCCGCGCACCGAGCCGTCGCGCCTGTGGAAGTACCCCGAGCCACGCATGTGCGGCGAGAGCTCGGAGTACGACGTGATCAAGACGTGGTGCGGCACCGGGTGGACGGGACAGCCGGCCGTGTTCGAGCGCGAGGGTCGCACGTGGCTGGTGTTCGGCGCGTACGACTACAAGATCCACTTCGTCGACGCCTCGACCGGCGTCGACATCATCCCGCCGTTCGAGACGGGCGACCTGGCCAAGGGCAACGTCACGATCGATCCCGATGGCTTCCCCATCGCCTACGTCGGGTCGCGCGACAACAAGCTGTATGCCATCGCCTTCGACGGCTCCACCCCGCGCGAGCTGTGGAGCGAGGATGCCAACACCGACGACCGGGTGCACAACAACGACTGGGACGCCGCCCCGATCGTCGTGCAGGGGCACCTCATCGAGGGCAGCGAGAACAGCTGGTTCTACGGATGGACGCTCGACCGCGCGTACGACGGGGACGGGAAGGTGACCCTCGACGTCACGCGGGCGTTCAGGGAGAAGGCGTGGGACGACGAACTCGTCGCCGACCTCGCCGGTGACGACGCGCACCGCCTCAGCGTCGAGAGCTCGGTGGCGATCAGCGGTGACACCGCCTACTTCCAGACATCGGGCGGGCTCGTGCAGGGCTGGGACCTCTCGTCGCTGCGCACGGGCGAGGGGAAGGTCCGCCGCACGTTCCGTTTCTGGACGGGTGACGACGGTGACTCGACGATCGTCGTCGACGACGAGGGCTTCCTCTACGTCGGTGTCGAGGTCGACCGCAACACGCCACGCGCCCGCGACGTCGGCCAGCTGCTCAAGCTGGACCCGCGGAAGCCCGATGACCCGGTCGTGTGGGCGGTCGACGTCAACAGGGGTGTCGCCAGCGGCCCCTGGGCCACACCGGTCGTCCTCGACGACGTCGTCATCTGGACCACCAAGCCCGGTCGGGTCATCGCGGTCGACCGCTCGAGTGGCGAGCAGTTGTGGACCGTGCGCGTCGGCACGCTGACCCTCAGCTCGCCGATCGTCATCGACGGTGTCCTGCTGCAGGGCGACGGCGACGGCGACCTGCACGCATGGGACCTGTCGAACCCGAGGGTCGAGCCGACGCCGCTGTGGACCGTGAACTTCCCCTCCAACGTCGAGAGCACGCCGGTGGTGTGGAACGGCCGCATCTACGTGGGCTCGCGCGACGGCCACATGTACTGCCTCGGGGTCGAGTGATGTCGTCACCGCTCGGCGAGTCCACGTGGACCGACCACTGGGAGGCCGAGCGACGACCGCTGCTGGTGGTGCCGGTCGGCTCGTGCGAGCAGCACGGCCCGCACCTGCCGCTCGACACGGACACCCGCATCGCGATGGCGCTCAGCGAGCGGCTCGTCGAGTCGTTCGGTGCCGGCGAGCTGGTGCTCGCCCCGCCCCTCGGCATCACCGCGAGCGACGAGCACGCCAAGTTCCCCGGCACGCTGTCGGTGGGCACCACGGTGTTCGAGCAGGTCATCGTCGAGCTCGTGCGCAGCGCGACGTGGAGCGGCGGTGTCGTGCTCGTCAACGGCCACGGCGGCAACCGGCTCGCCGTCGACAAGGCCGTGCGGCAGCTCGACCGCGAACACCGACGCGTGCTGTCGTGGTGGCCGCGGGTCGAGGGTGGCGATGCACACGCCGGCCACACCGAGACGTCGCTGATGCTCGCCATCGCGCCGCACCTCGTGCGCATGAACAAGGCGGAGGCCGGGCGCACCGAGCCGCTGTCCGAGCTCATCGACACGATGCGCCGCCGGGGTGTACAGGCCGTGAGCCCCAACGGCGTGCTCGGCGACCCACGGCGTGCCACCGCGCTGGCCGGACGGACGTTGCTGACGCGGCTCACCATCGACCTGTGTGCGGCGGTCGACGAGTGGTGGGTGTGACCCGCTATCGCCTCGACCCGTCCTGGCGGCGGCCGGGCGACGGTCGCGTCGTCGTCGCCGGCTCGCCGTTGCGGCTGTTCCGCCTGTCGGAGGGCGGCGCACACGTGATCGCCCAGCTCGAGGCCGGTTCGCCGCCCGACACCGCCGCAGTGCGCCAGTTCGTCGACCGTTTCGTCGACGCCGGGGCGGTCCACCCACAGCCCACCCGCGGCCCGTTCGGTCTCGACGACGTGACCGTCGTGATGCCGCACTGGTCGCCCGGCAGCGGCCGCCTGACGGCCGCCATCCCTCACGGCGTGCGGACCGTCGTGGTCGACGATGCATCCCCCGGATGGGTGCCGCCCGACGACGCCGACCACCTGCAGGTACTGCGGCGCGAGCACAACGGTGGACCGGCGGCCGCGCGCAACACCGGCCTCGCCGCCGTCACCACGCCGGTCGTCGCATTCGTCGATACCGACGTGGTGCTGCCCGACGACACCGCGACATGGCTCGCACCACTGCTCGCGCACTTCGACGACCCGCGCGTCGCGATGGTGGCGCCTCGTGTGGCGTCGCTGCCGGGCGACAGCCGCCTCGCCGGCTACGAGCAGCGCCACAGCCCACTCGACCTCGGCGCCGAGCCGGCGCGCGTCGCACCGGGCACGCGCGTCTCGTACGTACCCGCGGCGGTGCTCGTGTGCCGCGCCGACATCGTGCGCGACCTCGGCGGTTTCGACGAGGGCATGCGGCTCGGTGAGGACGTCGACCTGGTGTGGCGAGCCGTCGGCGCAGGGCATCGCGTGCGCTACGAGCCCGGCGTCGTCGTGCACCACCGTCCCCGCGCGCACTGGGGCGATCTGTGGCGACAGCGCGCCGGCTACGGGCGGTCGGCGGCACCGCTGTCCGCCCGGCACCACGCGGCGGTCGCACCACTGCGCACCAGCGGCTGGAGCCTCGCGGTCTGCGCCCTCGCCGCCTGCCGGCGACCGTTCGTCGCGCTCGGTCTTGCGGCAGCGACCGGGGTCGCGCTGCACCGGCGGCTCCGTCACCTGCCGCCGCTCGAGTCAGCGCGCATGGTCGCCGTCGGCCATCTGCACGCACTGCGTCAGGTCGCGGTCGCCACCCGACGGGTGTGGTGGCCGCTCGCCGCGGTGCTCGCAGTCGTCAGCAGGCGCGCCCGCCCGGTCGTCGCGGGTGCGTTCGTCCTGCCCGAGCTGGTCGAGGCAGCGATGCGCCGCACCGCGCGGCCACTGGCCGACCTACCGCTCGCGGTCGCTGACGATGTCGCGTACGGCGCCGGCGTGTGGCTCGGCGTGCGCGAGACCGGTCAGGTGGGTGCGTTGCTGCCCGAGATCACGACGTGGCCGCAACGAGGCGACGGCTGATGTCGTTGCACTCCTCGCACACGCTCGCCGGCACCACACCGACCCGCATCAGCGCACCGAACACGGTGCAGCCGAGGCAGAACGAGAACACGGCCTCGAGCGACGCGGCGATCGCCAGGCCACCGACGAGTGCGTAGCTCGCGGTGGGCGCGCCGACGGCGACGGCGACAAGTGCGCCGACGCTGAACGCGGCACCGACACCCTGCGCGAACCGCTTCGGCGGGCCGGGAACGAAGCGGTGCTCGGTGCGCAGGCGCGGCGTGATGACCTCGGTCACCAGTCGGCCGAGCGGGCTGAACCGCGGGCCGCACAGCACGCGCGCCACGAAGCCGTACGCCAGTGGCAGCAGCAGCCACCACTCGCGCACCACGAGGTAGGCGACGCTCTGGGCGACCGCCCCGGCGGCGACCAGGCGGGCCGAGGTCTCGTTCACCGGGTTGGGGAAGGAGAAGAACGACGAGCGCATGCCGCTGATGATAGGCGGATAATTCCGATCAAACAAATCGGGAATTGGTGGACGGGTGCCCGCCGAGCCGCCGGCCCTCCCGGCGGGGGCGGCGGCGGTACTGTCGGCCCATGGTGCGCCTCACGGTCCAGCGCGCAGCGTGGCTGCAGCACGTGCACGCCACCGCCGACGCCTACGGACCGGCCCTGGTCCCGGTCGTGAAGGGCAACGGGTACGGCGTCGGCCGACCCGTCCTGCACGACCTCGTGGCCGCCGGGCTCGGCACCGGGTCCGTGGCCGGCCAGCCGACCGGGGACGCTCGACGCTGGGTCTGCGTCGGGTCGGTGTCCGAACTGGTCGACGTACCGGTCGGCCTCGACCCGCTGGTGCTCACCCCCGCCCTCGCCCCGCCTCCCCCGGCGAGCGACGACCGACCCGATCCGGTGCTCACCGTCGGCAGCGTGCATCACGTCGAGGCACTGCGCGGCTGGCGCGGCCGGGTGATGGTCAAGCTGCTCAGCAGCATGCATCGCTTCGGCGCGTCGACCGACGAGCTCGAGCCGTTGCTGCGGGCCGTCGGTCTCGCCGGCCTCGACGTCGTCGGGTTCGCCCTCCACCTACCGCTGTCGGGCGACGACCGCAGCCGTCTCGACGAGGCTGCGCAGTGGTGCCGATGGCTCGATGCGTTGCCCGCACCGCTGGGCCACCGCGAGCTGTGGCTCAGCCACCTGTCGCCGGCAGCGGTCACCGCGCTCGCCGCTCGCCACGACGACCGCACCGTACGCGTGCGCGTGGGCACGGCGCTGTGGCACGGCGTGCCGCGTGGCGACTTCGTGCGCCTCGGGGCCGCGGTGCTGCAGACCCGCCGAGTGCGCGCCGGCGACTCGCTCGGGTACCGCGATGCCGTCGCGCCGTGTGACGGCACGGTCGTCGTCATCGGTGCCGGCAGCTCGCACGGTGTCCACCCGCTCGACCACGCCGATCCGTCGCGGCGCAGCCCGTTCCACTTCGCGCGGCGACGACTTCACCTCGTCGAGCGCCCGCACATGCACGTCTCGCTGTGCGTGGTCCCCGACGGCGAGCCCTGCCCCACCGTGGGCGACGTGGTCGACGTGCAGCAGCCGCTCATCGACGTGCGGTGCGACGAGATCGACTGGCAGCCGTGACCGGCGCGGCGACCGTCACACGAACCGACGCCGACACCCGCACCGGTCGACGCTCGATCGAGCTCGATGTCGTCCGCGCGGTGGCGCTCATCGGTGTGTGCGTCATGAACTACCACGGCTACCTCAATGCGCGGTCGGCTGCCGGCGACGAATCGTTCATGGGCGCGCTGTTCGACCCGTGGCACGGCCCGCTCGCCACACGGTTCGCGGCCACCTTCGTCACCGTTGCCGGCATGGGTGTCGTGCTGATGACGCGTCGTGCGGTCGAGGCCGGCGATCGTGCCGCGATTGCCGAGGCCCGCTGGCGACTGGTGCGGCGCGGCGTGCTGCTGCTCGGCGTCGGCTACGTCTTCGACTGGATCTGGCCCGGCACGATCCTCTTCTTCTACGGCGGGTTCTTCCTCGTCTCGTCGCTGCTCTTCGCGCTCCGCACGCGGTGGATCGTCACCGTGGGGGTCGTGTCGGCCGTTGCCGGCGCAGCACTGTCGTGGTGGTCGACACGCCACGGCCTCGCGTGGCTGCTGCGCGGCTCGTCCACCGCGACGCGGTCGCCACGGGACCTCGTGTTCGACCTCGCGGTGCGCGGCACGCACCCGTTGTTGCCATGGCTCGCGCTGCTGTGCACCGGGATGGTGCTCGCCCGCCACCTCCCCGAGCGCGCCGACCGGCGGGTGTTCGTCGCGTTCGCGGGTGTGCTCGCCGTGCTCGTCGGCTACGGGCTCCGGTCGGTGCTGCCGCTGTCACCCACGCTCGTCAGCACCGAACCCGGCACCCGCGGCCTGCTGTACACGCTCACCGCCATCGGGTCGTCGGTCGCGGCGGTCATCGCGATCGGCGCCGCCGCCCGCGCCACCGCCGGGTCGACGGTGACGCGTGCGCTCGCCGTCGCCGGTCGCTGCACCCTCAGCCTTTACGTGCTGCACGCACTCGTGTTCCGGGTCGTGGTCGACACCGTCGGGTGGGTGCACTACGACAGCGGCCTCACCACGGTGCTGCTGATGGCCGCCGACTACTGGCTCGCTGCCGTGCTGCTGTCAGCGTGGTGGTCGAGGGTCGCAGCGATCGGTCCGCTCGAGTGGCTGTACCGACGCTTCAGCGACCCGGCGCCACCGCGGCTGTGGAGCCAACCGGCGGAGTGACGCTGGGTCGACCGAGCGGTTCAGCCCATCTCGACGCCGGGCGCTCGCGTGGCAGCCGCACGCCTGGCGCGATGGATGCCTCGGATCGCCACTGCACCGGCACCCACGAGCGGGCCACGATCACCGAGTCGCACGGGCGTGATGCGCGCGCCGCGCGAGAAGGCCAGCTTGGCGCACTCGTCGAGCGCTTCCTGCGCCGAGTTGAAGAACGTCGCGCCGAACCCGAGCGCCACCGATCCGCCGACCACGGCGAGGTCGAGGTCGAGCAGGTTGCACACCGAGGCGACTGCGGTGCCCACGAGTCGGCCGGTGCGCTGCATGATCTCGTAGGTCGGTTCGCTGGCGGGGCGGCCGGTGATGTTGGCGATTGCCGTGCCCGACGCCTCGGCCTCGAGGCAGCCGCGCGCGCCGCAGCCACACCGGCGGCCGTTGGGCTCGACGATGACGTGACCGATGTGGCCGGCGTTGCCCTGTGCACCGTCGAGCAGTTGGCCGTTCAGCACGATGCCGCCACCGACGCCGGTGCTGACGACCATGGCGATGAAGTTGTCGTGCCCCTGCGCCGCGCCGATCCATCCCTCGGCGAGGGCCAGTGCCTTCGCGTCGAGGTCGCCGTACACGGGCAGGCGCGCCACGCTGGTCAGCCGCTCGCGCAGCGGGAACTCGCGCCACGCCTGGGTGTTGAGCGGCGAGATGGTCTCGCAGTTCGGCGTGATGGGACCGGCGCTGCCGACGCCGACGGCGACCGCGCGCATGTTGTGGTGGTCGCGGGCGCGCACCATCTGCGACTCGACGTGTTCGCGCAGCACACCCCACAGTTGCTCGGACTTGAGGTCGTGGTCGACCGCGAACTGGTCGCGGTCGATGAGGTCGCCCTGCATGGTGACGATCCCGACGGCGATCTTGGTGCTGCCGATGTCGACCGCCAGCACCACATCACCCTCGGGGACCGAACCGGGCCGACGCCGGCCACCGCTCGGCGGGGCGGGGACCGTCGACTCGCCCGGTGCCTCGGCCATCTCGCCGGTGGCGCGATCGGGTCGGTCAGACGACATGTGCGGCGGTCTGCTCGGCTCGGTGCACGGGTCGACGGGCACGGGTGCTCACGGCCGCCAACCTACTCGCTCGCCGCAGGAACTCGACTGCCTCGGTGACCGCACGGGCGCACCCGACCACGCAGGGAGCCGAACCAGGGCCGACAACATCCAAGATTCGTCACAGCGGGCACGGGCGACCCGCACAGCGTTGCAGCCCAGTGTCGGAATGGTCATGATGAGGCAACTGCTCGCCAGACCCGGAGGTCTCCCGATGTCGTTCCACCCCAATCGTCGACTCGTCATCACGACTGCCGCCAGCGCCGTACTGGTGCTCGGCGCGGGTGGTGCCGCCTTCGCATCGCTCGGCACGTCGGCACCGGCCCAGCAGCAGATCATCGTCGGCGCCAGCGAGCCCCCTGAGACCGC
>JBMSSR010000077.1:0-11810 GCA_049424465.1 Ilumatobacteraceae bacterium | reverse complement strand
GCGACAACACGGTCTCGCGGCTCATCCGCCGGAGCGCGTCGGTCCGCCGCAGCCCGACTTCGAACTTCGCGTCGTGCCGTCCACCCGTTGCGCGGGCGGCGACATCGTCAGGGGATGAGCACTGACTTGCCGGCGACCCGTCGCTCGAGCTGGTCGCGAAGTGCCACCGCGGCATCGTCGAAACGGTACGCACGCGGCTCGACGGGCTGCACGTCGCCCGCCGCCACCATCGCGAACACCTCGGCGACGAGCGCGCGGTTCTCGGCCGGGTGCGTGGCGACCCACCCGCCCCACTCGACGCCGGTGACGCGTCGATTGCGCAACAGCACATGGTTGGCCGGCAGCCTCGGGATCGTGCCGGAGGCGAAGCCGACGACCAGCAACTGGCCGTCCTCGACGAGCGACCGGAGTGCATGCTCGGTCAGCTCACCACCGACCGGGTCGTACACGAGGTCGACACCGCCACCGCCCCACTGACGCACCTGTTCCTTCAGCACCGTCGCGACGTCGTCGACGGACGAGTCGACGGTCGCCTCGGCACCACGGGACACCGCCAGCTCGCGCTTGTCGGCCGAGCTCGCGGCGGCAATGACGCGCAGACCCATCGCTCGGCCGACATCGACTGCAGCGAGGCCGACACCTCCGCCTGCACCGAGCACGAGCAGCCGCTGACCTGCCTGGGCCCTCGCCCGGTAGTGCAACGCGAACCATGCCGTTGCATAGCTCTGCAGGAACGTCGCTGCCTGCCCGTCGGAGATCGAGCCCGGTACCGGCGTCACCTGCTGGGGCGGCGCCACGATCTCGGTTGCGAAACCACCGAATCCGACGGACGCGACGACTCGCTGTCCCACCGACAGGCCCAGTGACGCCGGGACGTCGGCACCGACCTCGGTGAGGCGACCTGCCACCTCACTGCCGGCGACGAACGGCAGCGGTGGCTTGATCTGGTACAGCCCCTGCACGATCAGGCCGTCGACGAAGTTGACGCCCACCGCCGTCACCTCGATGCGCACCTGGCCGGGCCCACACGGCGGCGACGGTCGTTCCTCGATGACGAGGTGCTCCGGAGCGGCGAACGAGTGACAGGCAACGACGCGCATGACGCCGACCGTAGCCGTGCCCGCACCCCTCAGTCGGTGGCGGGGGCCGGTGCCCCGGCGCGGCCGACCGTTCGGCCGATCACGAGCGCTGTCCCCGCTGCGAGGACACCGAGCACCAGCATCGTCTCCGGCAGCGAACGAGCCCCACGACGGTCGAACAGTTCGCCCATGACGTAGGGAATCGCGAGGCCGCCCATGCCCGAGGTCGCCACGATGGCAGACGTGTTGCGACCGCTGAGCGCGAGGTGCGACTCGGCGTAGCCCATCATCGACGCGTACTGCGGGGCCACTGCCGCACCGAACAGGAATGCAATCACCCACAGCAGAGGGCCGGCATCGTGCGACGCGAGGAAGACGGCGAGCACCACGAGCGATGCCGCCATCGTCGCGGCAAGGATGCGTCCCGGCGTGAACCGGCTCGCTGCCGGGACCGCGAGCACACGGCCGAGCGTGAACCCGGCACCGGCCATGAACGACACGCCGGTCACCGCGCGGGCATACCCGATCTCCTCGGTGAACGTCGCGATCCAGGTGAGGAAGGTGGTCTCGTAGGCGACGTAGGCGAAGAAGAAGACGCAGACGAAGACCACATGACGGGTACGCGCGCCGCTCGCGGTGCTGCGCTCGGCGACCTCGACCCGCGTCCGTACCGGCGGGGCGCTGCGCACCATCGGCACGATGCTGCCCGCCCCGAGGATCGCCATCACCGCGACCGCGAGCCACAACGTGTCACCGGCCCAGAGCGACACACGCACGACGAACGGGCACACCATGACACCGATCGCGAACGACAGGTGCAGTGCATTGAGCAGGGCGCCGTTGCCATCGGGCCGGCTCCAGACGACCAACGTGTTGCCGCTCGCGTCGCAGACACCACCCGCCAGACCGGCGAACACCGACGCCACGAGCATCAGCCAGAGCGATGTCGCAGCAGCCATCACTGCCCATGTCGCCACGAGCACCGCGATGGCCAGCACCCACCGACGGTGACCGGCCCCGGCGTCGAGGCCGCGGCCGGCGGTGAACGAGCCGATGACATACCCGACCGCACTGACCACGAAGATCAGCGAGATCGCCGCGTTGTCGACGTCACCCGCGCGTTCGCGGAGGTGGGTCAGCGCGAACCCGCCGATGCTCGCGGCGATGCCAAGGACCACGAAGGCCAGCAGGTACGCGCGGGTAGGGGCAGACGACTGATCGGTCATGCGACGGCAGGCTACGCCGACGACTAGGTTGCACGGTGATGCAGGTGTTGGTGGTCGTAGCCCATCCATGCGACGACAGCTTCAACCACGCCATCGCGGACCGCGCCTGTGCCGGCCTCGCCGAGGGCGGCCACCATGTCGACCGGCTCGACCTCTACGCCGAGTCGATCGACCCGGTGATGCAGCTCGACGAGTGGCAGCGCTACCTGGACGACCTCGACGGCCGTCGCGGCGCGGACACCATCGCCGGGAACGCTGACCTCGAGGGCTGGGTGGTCGAGCACGGTCGCCTCATCGCGGCGGCCGAGGCCATCGTGTTCGTCTACCCGACGTGGTGGAGTTCGTTGCCGGCGATCCTGAAGGGGTGGATCGAGCGCACGCTGCGCCCCGGCATTGCGTTCTCGATCACTGCCAAGGGGAGGGTCCGGCCGACGCTCGGCACGCTGCGGCACCTCGTCGGCATCAGTACCTACGGCTCCGGTCGCTGGTACGTCAAGGCCGTCAACGACAACGGCCGTCGCATCATCACGCGCGCCGTCCGCGCCTGCTCGGCCGGTCGCGCCCGTTCCACCTGGCTCCCCTTCTACTCGGTCGACACCTCGACGCCTCAGCGTCGAACGGCGTTCCTCGACCGAGTGCACACAGCGATGCGTGGGTTGTGACGGACGAGCAGACGTTCCCGACCCGCGCCGCCGCGGGCAACCGACGGCGGGTGCTGTTCGTCCACTGCCACCCGTCCGCCGACTCGACGGTGTCACACGCTCGCGATCGCGCTGCCGAGGCAGTCGGCCGACGCGGCAACGAGACCCGTCGCATCGACCTCTACGCCGAGGCATTCGACCCGCTGCTCTCCGCATGGGAGCGCCGGCACCACCTCGGTGACCCTGCCGACAAACCGTCCATCGCCGCGCATGCCGACCTGCTCCGGTGGTGCGACACCCTCGTGCTGTCGTACCCGACGTGGTGGTCGGGACAACCGGCGATGCTGAAGGGCTGGTTCGACCGGGTGTGGGTGAACGGTGTCGCGTACACGCTGCCCGAGGGCAGTGACCGCATCCGACCCCTGCTGCGCAACATCCGGCGCGTCGTCGTGGTGACGTCGCACGGTGGGCCGAAGTGGCGCAACATGATCGAGGGCGAGAGCGGCAAGCGTGTCGTCAGCCGATCGATCCGTGCCGTGTGCAGCCCACGGTGCCGCACGACCTGGCTCGCCGTGTATGGCGTCGACGGACATCCGTCGCGCCGGGCCAGGTTCGTCGAGCGCGTCGAACGCTGGTTCTCACGCCTCTGACGTCACCGAGCCGCGTCGCTCGAACAACGTGACCACCTCGACGTGGTGCGTCTGGGGGAAGAGGTCGAGCACGACCGACTCGACGTGCACGTAGCCACCCTCACCGAGCAGTGCCACGTCTCGGGCCATCGCCACCGGGTCGCAACTCACGAGCACGACGGTCTCCGGTGCTGCCGCCACCAGCACCTCCACGGCCCGGCGACCCATTCCGGTACGCGCTGGATCGACCACTGCCACGCCGACGCGTCCGCGAACCGACGCCGCGTCCCACTCCTCGAACGCCCCACAGACGACGACGGCGCGATCACCGAGGTTGGCGGCAGCGTCGACGCACGCCGACTCGGAGCCCTCGACCACGATGCACGGGTCCCACCCCAGTGTCGCCGAGAACAGCCCGACTCCACCGTATGCATCAACGAGGAGGTGGTCCTGCACCGCGGATCCCGGCAGCGCATCGATCATGGTCCGCACTGTCGACACCAGCAGCTCGGCCGCCGCCGGACCTGACTGGAAGAACGAGCCCGCGCTCACCCGCAGCGGCACGCCGTGCACGGTCTCGACGACGGCCGCATCATCACCGGTCGCGGTCCCGCTCGGCACGCTGCCGGGTGCACCGTGGAACCGTGCCGTGGCGCGACCACTGCTCGAGACACGCAACGACACCTCGTCACCCGGAGCGCACCGAGTCGCCCTCCGCAGTTGGTCGAGCGCCGGGTCGAGCACCGCGCAGCGGTCGAGGGGTACGACCTCGTTGCTCGAGGCGGCGCGCAGGCCGGGGGTGCCGTCGGCAGCACCCGCGGCACGCATCGACGTGCGGTAGCCCCAGGCAGGCACCGACCCGCCCCATCTCACGGCGGCATCGGGCATCCGCGCCGTGCGCCGCAGCGCATCGACGACGATGTCGAGCTTCCACTGCTGCTGCCCCGCCGCCGACACGTGCTGCCAGTCGCAGCCACCGCAGCCGCGGGCCACTTCGGGGCACGACGGGGTGACACGCATCGGCGATGCCTCGACGACGCGCCGCACGACTGCCCGGGCGAAGTCGCGCTTCGAGGTCACGACATCGATCTCGACGGTCTCGCCCGGCAGCGCACCGCTGACGAAGACCACCTTGCCGTCGGGCAGGTGGGCGATCGCGTCGCCCCCGGCCGCCATCTTCTCGATCGGCACCACGGCGTCGCGCACGCCGAGAGCGTAGGGCGGCAGCAGCGTCGTACTACCCTCGGCGCGATGCCGCGCATCGAGATCGCCCCCAGTGTGCTCCCCGCCGACTTCTCCCGCCTCGGCGAGGAGGTTGCGGCGCTCGAGGCCGCCGGTGTCGATCGCATCCAGTGGGACGTGATGGACGGCCAGTTCGTGCCCAACCTCACGTTCGGCCCCGACGTCATCGCCGCAGCACGGCGGCACACCACCCTGCCCTTCGAGGCACACCTGATGGTGCTCACGCCCGATGCGATGGCTGCCGACTACGTGAAGGCGGGCTGCCAACGCCTGATCGTGCACGCTGAGGCATGCACGCACCTGCACCGCACGCTCGCCAACATCGCGTCGTTGGGCGCCACGGCGTCGGTCGCGCTCAACCCTGCGACGCCGGCGTCGGCGATCGAGCACGTGCTCGACCTGGTCGACATGGTCCTCGTCATGACCGTCAACCCCGGCTTCGGTGGCCAGCAGTACATCGCCACGATGGAGCCCAAGATCCGCGAGGTGCGCCGCATGATCGCCGAGCGCGGCCTCACTGACCGCGTCGATCTCGAGGTCGACGGAGGTATCGGCCCGTCCACCATCGCTGCGGCGGCGGCCGCCGGGGCCAACATCCTCGTCGCCGGCAGTGCGCTGTACCGCGACCCAGAGGGGCTCGCCCACGCAGTCACCGACCTGCGGGCACGCGCAACGACCGCCTTCGCCGCCTGACGCCCTGCGCTGCGTCGGCGACGACGACGTCAGTACACGTCGGGCTCGATCGAGTCGCGCAACGCGCGGCCGAAGGCGAACACCAGGTGCTTCACCAGCACGAGCGCGAGCAGTACAGCCAGCGCGACGCCCACCGGCAGCACGAGCGCACGCAGCAGTTGCGACCGCGCACCGTGCAAGGGTGTGAGCAACGACGCGTCGACCGGTGTGCCGTCGGGCAGCAGCGTGCGAACGGGGTCGTCGACATGTGGGCAGTCGATGTCGGAGTCGTTGAGGCCGATCACGGCGTCGCCCCCGAACAGCGGCCGCGGGTCGCCGACCGCGCTGTAGAGCAGGCGTGTCTCGTCGCTGCGCGCCCCGACGATGTAGCGCTCGCCCACTTCGAGGAATCGGGTCTCCTCCCCGTACACGACGTCGACGACGCCGGGGACGGTCTCGTACCGGTTCAGCGACCCCGCCAGCAGGCGGACGACCTCGAACCGTGCCGAGTCGACCGACACGTCGGTGACGACCCCGTCGAACACCGCGACCGCCGGGGGTGGCGTGGCACAGCCGGCGGGCACGAGGATCAGTGGGCCTGCAGCACCGGGCACTCCACCCGGTTCGGCAGGCACGTCCGTCTCGCCACCCGTGCCGATCGAGCCGGTGACCGGGGTGATGGTCCCCTCGACCGAGGGCTCGGGCGCCGGTTCGGTGCCCGCGGCGGCGACGTGCGACAGCCCTCCGTCGACACCCGGCACGAGCACCGCCAGCAGCGCGACCGCAGTCATCGCCGCAGTGGCGGCAGGGACGATCAGGCGCGCTCGCATCGCCTGCACGCTACTGAGCGGTGACCGTCCGGGAGGGTCAGCGCCCCTCGAACCGGGGCTGACGCTTCTCGACGAACGCCTTCATCGCCTCGACCGTGTCGTTGGTGGCGAAGTTGATGGTCTGCGACAGGCCCTCGTCCTCGAGCGCCTGCTCGAAGGTCATGTCGAGCGAGTTGTCGAGCATGCGCTTGGACATCGCCAGGGCGATCGGCGGGCCCGCTGCGAGCCGGGCCGCCCAGTCGTCGACGAACGCGTCGAGGGAGTCGACCTCGACGACCCGATTGACCAGTCCGATGCGCTCGGCCTCGTCGGCGTCGATGATGTCGCCGAAGAGTGCCAGTTCCTTCGCCTTGTGCAGCCCGACGCGTCGCGGCAGCAACCACGACCCGCCGAAGTCGAGGCTCAGGCCGCGGCGGGCGAAGATCTGGCTGAACCGTGCCGTGCGGTCGGCGACCACGAGGTCGCAGCCGAGTGCGAGGTTGCAGCCGGCGCCCACTGCCACGCCGCGCACCTTGGCGATCGTCGGCTGCGGCAAGCGGTGCAGCGCCAACGCCACATCGTTGATGTGCCGCATCGTGGCCAGCTGGTGGCGCGGCCGGGCGAAACCGGTGAGGTCCGCACCAGAGCAGAACTCGCCGCCGTCACCCGTGATGATCACGACGCGGTCGTCGTCGTTGTCACCGATCGAGCGGAACACGTCGAGCAACTCGTCCCACATCGTCGCATTGGCGGCGTTCTTCTTGTCCGGCCGGCTGAGCGTGACGGTGACGATGCCGTCGTGGCGGGTGACCCGCAAGGTGTCCATGTCCGCGGACCATACTTCGGGGATGGGCTTCAATCCGCACCGCAGGCAGCGCCGTCGACCCAGTGACGTGGTCTTCGTGGCCGCAGCAGTCGTGGCGTGCGTCGGCCTCGTGCTGTGGGCGCTGCTCGGCTGAGGCCGGCCCCACGCGCTAGAAGGCGCCCAGCACCATCTCGAGCCGGTCGCCCACGACGGCGGCGACGTCGAACCGCACGGCGAAGGCACCCGGACGCCGCTCGGCGAGCCACGCGACCGCGAGGCGCCGCAGTCGCTCCTGCTTCTGCCGAGTGACCGCAGCGAGCGGCCCCCCGAAGCCATCGCCTGCCCGCGCCTTCACCTCGCAGAACGCCACGGTGCCGCGGCCCACTGCGACCAGGTCGACCTCACCACTGATGCGCGTGCCGGCACCGTCGCGCCGCCACACCCAGTTCCGGTCGACGACCGCATAGCCGTTCGCCACGTACCACTGCGCAGCGAGGTCCTCACCCACCCGTCCGCGACGGAGGTGCGGGGCTAGATCTCGGTCGGGGGAAGTTCCTCGACGTTGACGTCCTTGAACGTCAGCACCCTCACCCGCGGCACGAAACGGGTCTTGCGGTACATGTCCCATACCCACGCGTCAGTCATCTCCACCTCGATCACGGGCCGCGACGACTCACCGGAGACGGTGACCTTGACATCGTTGGCCAGGTAGAACCGGCGCTCGGTCTCGACGGCGAAGCGGAACATCGCCGCCACGTCCTGGTACTCGTGCGCGAGTTGGAGCTCTCGCTCGGCCTCGAAGTTCTCGAGATCGTCAGAACTCAACGTGGGTGTCCCTCACGCAGAGGGCGCGAGCCGTTCAGCTCTCGCGCTTCTCGCGGATCTTGGCGGCCTTGCCGACGCGGTCGCGCACGTAGTACAGCTTGGCCCGACGCACGTCGCCCTTCTTCAGGACTTCGAGCTTGGCGACGGTCGGGGCGTGCACCGGGAACGTGCGCTCGACACCGACGCCGTAGCTGACCTTGCGGACCGTGTAGGTCTCCTGGACGCCGCTGCCCTGGCGGGCGATCACGTTGCCGTGGAACACCTGCACGCGCTCCTTGTTGCCCTCGACCACCTTGACGTGGACCTTGACCTCGTCACCGGGACCGAAGTCCGGGATGTCGCTGCGCAGGTTCGGGATGTCGACGATGTCGGTGGGCTTCATGGCTCGATCTTCTCTCGAAGGGGCACCGGTGGCGCCGCGGACTCGAAACGGGGAACGCTCAAGGATAGGTGACGGAGGGGAACTCTTCCAACAGGCGCCGGTCGGCTTCGGAGAGGCCGCCGCGGGCCTCGACGAGGTCGGGGCGGTACCGCAGGGTGCGGTGGAGCGACTGGGCCCGCCGCCAGCGCTCGATCCGCCCGTGGTCACCGCCGCGCAGCACCTCGGGCACCGTCCAGCCCCGGAACTCGGCGGGACGGGTGTAGACGGGTTCCTCGAGCAGGCCCGAGGCACCGAAACTCTCGTGTTCCGGGCTCGCCTGGTTGCCCATCGCCCCCGGCAGCAGGCGCACCACGGCCTCGACCATCAGGCACGCGGCCACCTCTCCCCCGTTCAGCACGACATCGCCGATGCTCACCTCGCCGTCGGCGAGGTGCTCGCGCACCCGGTGGTCGATCCCCTCGTAGCGCCCACAGATCAGCGAGAACCCGCCGCCGGCCGCCAACTCGCCGGCCATCCGCTGGTCGAATCGCCGCCCGCCCGGGCCGAGCACGAGCAGGGGCCGCGGCGGGGCCGCCGCCTCGACCGACGCGAACAGCGGCTCGGGCTTCATCACCATGCCCGCACCCCCGCCGAACGGGGTGTCGTCGACCGTACGGTGCACGTCACCGGTGTGGTCGCGCGGGTCGTGCAGGCGGAGGTCGAGCAGGCCGGTCGTGCGGGCCTTGCCCAGCAGGCTCTCGGCGCAGAACGTGTCGACGAGTCCCGGGAAGATCGTGAACACGTCGATGCGCACGGCGGTGAGCCTACGGGGAGCAGCGAGCGCGCTCGTGGCCCGGCGTCAGCCGGGGGATCCGAGGTCGAACAGACCGTCGGGCGGGTCGATGATGACGCGGCGCCCGTCGCCCGAGCCCTCGAGGCCCACGATGAACACCACCGGCACCAGTGCACCGTCCTCGAGCTCGAGCAGTTCGTGGGCGGGGTTGTCGACCACTGCGACACAGCGTCCGTGCGCCACACCGTCGACGTCGACCACCTCGGCACCGATCAGCTCGTCGACGTACAGCCCGTCACCGCGGTCGGCCAGCGGCTCGGCGAGGACCGTCCGGTTGGCGAGCCGCTCGGCGGCGTTGCGGTCGTCGACTCCCTCGAAGCGCACCAGCCAACGGGTGGCAGCATCTCGCGACGACACGACGGTGCACCACGTGTCGCCCACGAGCACCCGCGCACCGGGGGCAAGGCGCTCGGCGCGGTCGGTCATCAGCATCACGGCAATGTCGCCGCGCACGCCGTGGGCGCGGCCAGTGCGACCGATCTCGACGAGGTGGCCCGGCGCGTCGGGGGAACCGGCAGCGGGCATACAGGGAACGACGGACGGGTCAGTCGTCGAAGTCGACGTCGACCTCGACCGAGTCGCGCACGGCGGCAGCGCGCACCACGGTGCGGATGCTCTGCGCGGTGCGACCGCGGCGGCCGATGACGCGACCGAGGTCGCCGGGGCCCACGCTGACCTCGAGTCGTACCTTGCCGCGGGCGTGGCCTGCCGACACCTTGACGGCATCGGGATCGTCGACGATCGAGCGGACGACATGCTCGAGCACCGCCACAGCGGTGGGGGCGGGCACCTCGTTGGCGTCGTCGCCGTGCGGGTCGTGCTGGTCGGACACGGTGGTCAGCGGGTCACTTGCCCGAGCGGGCAGCGCTGAACTCGGCCCACGCGCCCGAGATCTCGAGCAGCTTCTTGACGCGCTCGGTCGGCTGGGCGCCGTCCATCAACCACTTGACGGCCTTGGCGTTGTCGACCGTGAGTGCCGAGGGCTCCTGGCGCGGGTTGTACGTGCCGACGATCTGGATGAACCGACCGTCGCGGGGCGAACGCTCGTCGGCCGCCACGATGCGGTACTGCGGCTGCTTGGTCTTGCCCACTCGGGTGAGGCGCAGCTTCACTGCCATGCGCTTGGTGCTCCTTGGAGAATGCGAACTACGTGAGGCTATCAATTCATGGGCGGGAAGCCACCCGAGCCGGGCAGGCCGGGAAAGCCTCCCCCGCCGGGCAGGCCGGGCATCCCCGGCAGTCCGCCGAAGCCGGGCAGACCGGGGCCGCCGCGGGGCGGGCCGCTGACGCGTCCGCCCTTGCCCTTCTTGCCCTTCTTGCCCATCCGCGGCGCCATTGCGCCCATCCGCTTCATCATCTTCTGCATTTCCTGGAACTGCTTGATGAGTCGGTTGACGTCGGCCACCGTGGTGCCACTGCCGGCAGCAATGCGGCTGCGCCGACTGCCGTTGATGATCTCTGGCGTGCGGCGCTCGAGCGGGGTCATGCTGCGGATGATCGCCTCGATCGGCGTCAGCGCGTCGTCGCCGATCTGCGCGTTGCGCATCTCCTTGGGCATGCCGGGCATCATCCCGAGCACGTTGCTGAGCGGACCCATCTTCTTCAGCGACTGCATCTGCTCGAGGAAGTCGTCGAGGGTGAACTCGCCCTCGAGCATCTTCTCGGCGGCCTTCTCGGCCTGGTCCTTCTCGAACGCCTGCTCGGCCTGCTCGATGAGGCTGAGCACGTCGCCCATGCCGAGGATACGGCTTGCCATGCGGTCGGGGTGGAACTGCTCGAACTCGGTGAGCTTCTCGCCGGTGCTGGCGAAGGCGATCGGGCGCCCGATGACCTCCTTGACGCTGAGCGCCGCACCGCCGCGGGCGTCGCCGTCGAGCTTGGACATGATGACGCCGTCGATCTCGAGCGTGGCGTGGAATGCCTCGGCCACGCCGACGGCGTCCTGGCCGGTCATCGCGTCGACGACGAGGAAGGTGTAGTTCGGCTCGATGGCGTCACTGATCGCTCGCACCTGCTGCATCATCTCGGTGTCGATCGCGAGGCGGCCGGCGGTGTCGACGATGAGCACGTCGCGTCCGAGGCGGCGGGCCTCGGCCAGGCCGCGGGCCGCCGTGCTGACAGGGTCGCCCGGCTCGCTGAACACGGGGACGTCGATCTGGCGACCGAGGGTGCGCAGTTGCTCGACCGCGGCAGGGCGCTGCAGGTCGGCGCCGACGAGCAGCGGGTTGCGGCCCTGCGACTTGAACCAGCGGGCGAGCTTGGCCGAGTTGGTGGTCTTGCCCGAGCCCTGCAGGCCGGCCATCAGCACCACCGTGGGCGGACGGCTGGCGTAGTGCAGCTTGAGCGTCTCGCCACCGAGCAGGCCGACGAGCTCGGCGTTGACGATCTTGACCACCTGCTGGCCGGGGTCGAGCACCTGGCTGAGTCGCTCGCCCACCGCCTGCTCGCGGATGCGGGCGATGACGTTGCGCACGACACCGACGTTCACGTCGGCCTCGAGCAGTGCCGTGCGGATCTCCTTCAGGATCTCGTCGACATCGGCTTCGCTGAGGCGGCCCTTGCCGCGCAGGCGCGTGACGATGCCGTCGAGACGGGTGGACAGCGAATCGAACATGACCAGATCACGCTAGCGAGGACGGCGCGCCGCCGGACGCGACGCGGGGGAGCC
>JBMSSR010000076.1:0-11834 GCA_049424465.1 Ilumatobacteraceae bacterium | reverse complement strand
CCCCCCCGCGACGATGACGGTACGGAACCGGCCGCACCGGCGCGAGTGCCGCCCGACCCGGCTCGGTCGGCGGACCGACGCAGCATCGACCGCCGACCAGTCGGGCCCGACGTCGGCAGACGGTCGCCGTCCGGCCCCCGTACCACCCGTGGCAACCATGGCGGCGCCGTGCGACACGACCCACCCTTGCCCGAGCCGCGCCGTGGCGACAGACTCGCCACGTGCGCAACCTCGAGCCCCGCTACTACGTCGACCCGGCGCTGTTCGAGCGCGAGCGGGCATCGATCTTCCACCGGGCGTGGAACTACGTCGGGCCCGCCGCCAAGGTCGCCGCCCCCGGCTCGTACCTCGCCGCCGACGTCGCCGGCGCGGGCGTGATGGTCGTTCGCGGCGCCGATGGCGACCTGCGCGCCTTCCGCAATGTGTGCCGCCACCGCGGCGCCTCGCTGCTACCGGTCGGCGCCGGCACGTGCTCGACGATCCGGTGCCCGTACCACCACTGGGTGTTCGACGACCGCGGGTCGCTCATCGCCGCGCCGCACTTCGGTGACGACCCCACGTTCCACCTCGACGACTGGCCGCTCGAGCCCGCGCACGTCGACGAGTGGCGTGGGCTGACGTTCGTGGCGCTCGATCCGGTCGAGTCGGTCGTCGACCAGTTGGGTGGCCTGCCCGACGAACTGGCCGACGAGCCCATCGAGCGGTACACCGCCACCGACTCGGCGCGGGTCGAGTTCGACGCCAACTGGAAGGTCTACACCGACAACTTCGTCGAGGGGTACCACATCCCCGGCATCCACCCGGCCTTCTTCGACGCGATCGACTTCCGCCGGTTCGAGACGACCGTGCACCACAACTACATCCGCATGACTGCGCCACCGCGGCCCGGCTTGTTCTACAAAGGGCTGTGGCTGTGGATGTGGCCGAACTGGACCCTGTCGCTGTTCGAGGGCGGCATCAACACCTCGCGCATCAACCCGCTCGCCGTCGACCGTACCGAGCAGCTGTACGACTTCTGGTTCGAGGACGTCTCCGCCGATGCCGCCGAGTTCAGGGCCGGCACGGTGCGCAGCAACGTCGCCGTCGTGCACGAGGACGTGTCGGTGTGCGGTGACATCCACCGCAACTTCGCGGCCGGGACGTATTCACCAGGGCCGCTCTCGCCGCGGCACGAGCAGGCGGTGGGGTACTACCAGCAGCGGGTGGCCGTCGCAGTTCGCTGACCGGCCGTCACTCGCGACCGCACGGTCAGTCGTAGCGCGGGCACCGGCCGGCGGCATCGTGCTGCATGCGCAGGCTGCCGCAGTTGGTGCACACGTCAGTGAGCTCGTCGAGCTCGTCCTCGAGCGCTGCGTCCTCCGCCCGGCGACGCCGTTGTTCGGCGCGCCGCCCCTTGCGGTACGCCCACGCCATGCTCAGCAATCCCATGCGGCACCTCCTCCGACGCCCAGTTCGCGCGCACGGCCGTCCTGCGTGACGCGACCGGCCCGCTGCGGCGACGTCGTCACGGGTTGACCACCAGGGTCGAGCCCTTGCCGTCCGGCAGTCGGCGGACCTCGATGCCGACGTGGAGCTGCTGCTTCATCGCCTCGACGTGGGTGATGGCTCCGACCATGCGCCCTGACGCGTGCAGCAGTGCCAGCGCCCGAATCGCGTCCTCGAGCGCATCGGGGTCGAGCGAACCGAACCCCTCGTCGACGAACAGCGCATCGAAGGTGCGGCCGCTCGCCGCGCCACCGTGGCTGACCACATCGGCCAGACCCAGCGCCAACGACAACGACGCCTGGAACTGTTCGCCGCCCGACAGCGACGCCGTCGCACGGGTGCGGCCGTTGTGCGCATCGAACACCTCGAGGGTGAGGCCACCTTTCGACGTGCGGTCGCGCACCAGCCGGTAGCGGTGTCCCGTCATGGTGGCAAGGTGCACGTTGGCGGCGTCGGTGACGCGGTCGAGTTCTCCCGCCAGCACCCAGCGCTCGAGCCGCACCCTCATGCCGGCCTCACCCGCACACGTGCGGTACACGATGCGGGCGTCGTCGTAGGCGGCGCGCACGTCAGCGGACGCGGCACCGACCGAGTCATAGGTCTCGAGCGCGTCGACGGCGCGGTCCAGTGCATCCGCAGCCGTGGTGACGCGGGCGGTGAGCCCGGTGACCTCGCCGGCCAGTCCCACCGCGACCGACTCGAGCGCCTCGACATCCGGACGTTCGGCCGGCACCCCCTGCTGGTGCAGGACATCGAGGCGGCTCGTGGCGTCGTTGACGTCGGCGGAGAGCGCGGACAGGGCATCCCGCGCCTGCGCCTCGGCGGCGGGATCGATGACGAGCGCCCTCGCCGCATCGACCGAGTCGATGCCACTCGCGGCGAGCGCCGCCCGCACGTCCTCGCTCGTCGCCGCCACCGCACTGGCTGCGAGCTCGAGCGCCGTCATCGCAGTGCCGAGCTGGTCGGCGATTCCCTGCACGGCGGCCACGGTGCGCCGGCGCTCGGCGAGCGCTGCCGGATCGAGATGTGCGGCCGCAGCACGAGCCGTCTCGAGGTCGGTGCGGGCGCGGTCGAGGGTGGCCTCGACGCGCACCAGGTCAGCGGCGGTCGACGCCGCCAGCGCGGCGGCAACCTCTGCGGCCTGCTGGGCAGTCGCCAACGCCGACTCGGCGCTGGCGAGCGTGGCTGCAGCGGCGGGCGCGGCGTCCAGCCGCGCGACCAGCTCGGCGTGCCGTGCCACCACCTCGTCGACCGAGGCAGTCGCATCGGCACCGAGCGACGTGCGCACCGCCTCGAGCGCCGTGCGGCACTCGACCAGCGCTGCGTCAGCCGCGCCGAACACCGCACGGGCGGCGTCGACGGCGTCGTGATCGACGACCAGACCGTCACCGTGCTGCGCAGGGGCAGGGTGATCGACCGAGCCGCACACCGAGCACGGCGCGCCGTCGACCAACTGCTCGGCGAGCCGCGGGGCCTGCGTCGCCACGAACCGGGCCATGGCACGGGTGTAGTCGTGCTCGAGTCGATCGCGGTCGGCCTGCAGCGCCGGCATCGCCGCGTCGAGACGGTCGAGCTCGACCCGCCGTTCGCGCTGTTCGTCGGCAGCAGCGACCTGGCCCCTCAGCACCTCGGCGCCAGTTGCCGCCTGGCGCGACGCATCGACCGTGTCGGTCACACGAACGACCTCGACCAGTGCCGCAGCCTGCGCGTCGGCAGCGCGGTCGCGCGCATCGAGAGCGGTCGCATGCTCGGCGTGCGCACGGCGCGCCTCGACATCGGCGGTGTCGACCGTGGCCAGCAGGGCCTCGTCGCCCGACAGCTGGTGGCCGGCCGCCTGGACCGCTGCAGCGACCGCCGCCGCCGTCGGCTCGGGCGCCGGCACGCCGAGCACGGCGAACGCCGCCTCGACCTGCGACCGGATGTCGGCGACGGCGCGCTCGGCAACGGCGTGACGGGTGGCCGCCGCCTCACGCGCCTGCTCGGCCTCGCCGCCCGGGCGGGCGGTCGCCGCCTGCTCGGCACGCGCTGCGTCGGCCTCGACCGACGGGCGAGCTGCGTCGAGCATCTCGAGCCGCGTGCGAAGGGTGGCGGCACCGTCGAACCGCGCCGCCGTCGCCCGGGCATCGGTGGCAGCGGACTGCGCAGCGGCCGATCGACGGGTGAGCTCGTCGATCGCCGTCAGCGCCACCGCGCGCTGGGGTTCGAGTGCCGCTGCCAATTCGCGGAGGCGCTCGGCGGACACCTCGATCAGCTCGGTGCCGTCGACATCGAGCGCCGGGTCGGCCGCCGACTCGCCGTCCCCCACCGACTCGTCGCCCGCCCACTCGCGCCGTGCCACCACCAGTGACTCGGCTGCCGAGAGGTGGTAGTGGCGCTGCTGCTCCTCGACGTCGCCCACCGACTTGGTCAGCGTGGCCACACGATCCTTCAACCACTTGACCATGTCCTCGTAGAGCTTGCCGCCGAACAACTGCCGCAGCAGGCTCTCGCGGTCGTCGTCGGTGGCGATGAGGAACTCGGTGAACTTGCCCTGTGGCAGCAGCACGACCCGTTGGAACCTGGTGGCATCGAGACCCACGAGCTCGACGCATGCCTCGGTGCACGACTTCGTCTGGGTGGCGACCGACTCGGTGCCCGTAGCGGTCGTGCGCACGAGCGTCGCCTTGGGGGCCACCTCGGTGAACCCCGCACCGCGCTGCTTGGGGCGCTCCTGACGGGGCGACCGCGTGACGACGTAGCGCGTCCCGTCGACCTCGAACTCGAGGGTGACCGACGTCTCGACGTCGGGAGCGGCGAAGTGCGACCGCAGGTCACTGATGCCCTGGCGCGCACCCGGCATCGTGCCGAAGAGGGCGTAGACCATCGCGTCGAACACCGTGGTCTTCCCGGTGCCCGTCGGGCCGGTGACGACGAACAGACCGCGGCGGCCGAGGACGTCGAAGTCGACGACCTGGCGGCCGGGGTACGACCCGAAGGCGCTGAACTCGAGACGGATCGGCCTCATGCCGCACCGCCGTCGGCCGCAGCCATGACCGCAGCAAGGGCCTCGTGCAGCAGCGCCCGCTGCCCCGGGGTGGGCGGCCCACCGGTCGACCGCTGCCAGAACTCGTCGACCACCTCGACGGCCGACCGCTCGCGCCCGATCACCACCGGGGTCTCGCCGA
Source organism: Ilumatobacteraceae bacterium (assembly GCA_049424465.1). Classification (GTDB taxonomy): domain Bacteria; phylum Actinomycetota; class Acidimicrobiia; order Acidimicrobiales; family Ilumatobacteraceae; genus UBA668. The sequence continues at coordinate 7,185 of JBMSSR010000076.1, read as the reverse complement.
CGCCCTCGGGCACCGCCGGCCGCGGGACGATCTCGACCACGTGCGGGTACACCTCGCCGAGCCGACGCTTGGCGTCGAGCACCACACCGGCGTCGGTGATCACCGCACGCACGAACGACTCACGCACGGCCGATGACGGCGACGCCGACAGCAGCTCGTCGATCGTGCCGGTGATGGTGCACACCGCCCGGCCGACGCCAACGGGCAGATCGGTGACCGTGCACGTCCCGTCCGCCGCCATGTCGACGATCGACACCGACTTCGCGTGGTCCTCGGAGAACGAATACGCAAGCGGCGTTCCCGAGTAGCGCAGCACGTCGGACCCGTTCACGATCTGCGGTCGGTGCAGGTGGCCGAGCGCCGTGTACGAGAAGCGGTCGAAGAGCGCGGCGTCGACGGTGGCGGTGCCACCCACCGTCAGCTGGCGCTCGGACTCGCTGATCGCACCACCCGCGACGAAGGCGTGCGAGACCGCGAGTGACCGTGGCGCAACCAACCGCGGCGCGACCGCAGAAACCGCCGACTCGAGCACCGAGTGGTGCGTGCGGCGCATCCGCCGGCGCAGCGCCGCATCGACGGGGTCACCGGACTCGTCACCCGCGCCGGCATCGGGTTCGGCGTCACCGTCGACGAGGTCGTCAGGTGCGCCCTGCGGATCGAGGAACGGCAGTAGCACCAGGTCGAGCCGTCCGTCCGGCGCGTCGAACGGGATGACCTCACCGATGTTCTGGTAGCCACCGCGCAGCAGCAGACCGCTGAGGTCGAGCAGCGTGTCGTAGGCCGCAACGCGGTCGGCGCTGTCGTGGTTGCCCGTGATCGCGACCACCTTGCTGCCCGTCGCGAGGAGCCGGCGCACCGCATCGCGGAACATGACGACCGCCTCGGTGGGTGCGATCGCCCGGTCGAAGATGTCGCCGGCGACCACCACGAGGTCGATGCGCTGGTCGGTGACGACCTCGACGAGCCAGTCGACGAACTGCTGCTGGTGCTCGAGCAACGACACCGGGCCGAAGGATCGACCGAGGTGCCAGTCGCTGGTGTGCAGGATGCGCATCGAGTACTCCGGGGGTCGACCGGGCCGTCGGCGGATCCGCAGGCCCACGGGTGGAACGCACGGGGCGGCCACCCGTGTGACACCGTACGAGGTGGGTGTGACGGCCCGGCGCCCACGACCCTGCGGCAATTGATGGGTGCGGGGTGGCTCACTACGCTCGGCCCATGCAGCAGGCCACCTTCACCTCGATGGACGTCTCGACCCGCGACGAGTGGCTCGAGATCGGCCGCCAGACCTCGGCCAACCAACCCCGCGTCGCCGACCGTGTGCTCGACCTGCTGCGCTCGCTCGAGACGATCGTCGACGGATTCGTCACCGACCAGCTCACCCACTGCCTGCAGACCGCCACCCTCGCCGAGCGCGCCGGTGCCGACGACGAGATCGTGGTCGCCGCCCTGTGCCACGACATCGGCAAGGCCATCAGCGTGCCCAACCACCCCGAGATCGCGGCGGCCATCCTGAAGCCGTACGTCAGGTCGGAAGTGCACTTCATGATCGCTGCTCACCAGGACTTCCAGGGCGCCCACTACTACCACCACTTCGGCATGGACCCCGACGCGCGCCGCCAGTACGAGGGTCATCCCAGCTTCGAGCTCGCGCAGCGGTTCGCCGACGAGTGGGACCAGAAGGCCTTCGATCCCGACTACGACACGCTGCCCCTCGAGCACTTCGAGCCCAAGGTGCGCGCGGTCTTCGCCACGCCCCGCAACCCCGACCGCCGCAGCTGACCGCGACCGATCTCGTCACCGAGGAGCCACCCGATGAAGACCGTGCACGTCGAGCCGTACAGCGGCGGGTGGACAACCGTCAGCAGTGGTCAGTACATCCGCATCACCGATGTCGAGGGGGTGCAGATCGCCGACATGTTCGCCGTGTCGAGCGCCGACATGACCGAGTGGCTCAGCGCCGGTCACACCCGCTGCGCGAACCGCCGGCTCTTCCCGGCACCGGGACAGGAGTTCTTCACCAACCGGTTCCGCCCGATCATGACCTTCGTCGCCGACCACAGCCCGGGTGTGCACGACATGCTGTGGCGCGCATGCGACCCCCTGCTGTACCAGCGCTACGGGGTCGAGGGTTACCACCCCAGCTGCAACGAGAACTTCCGCATCAATGCCGACCAGTTCGGCTGGCAGCCCACCGAGGTGCCCGACCCGGTCGACTGGTTCCAGAACACACCGGTCATCGACAACATCGACATCGGTGGGGCGGCCTGCGTCACCACGGCCGGAGATCATGTGGTGCTACGCGCCGAGATGGACCTCCACCTCATCGTGACGTCATGCTCGATGGATCTCGGGCCAAAGTTCATCAACGGACCGACGTGCACGCCGATCCGTGTCGACGTGGCCGACACGCCAGACTTCGGCTGACCGCCCGCCAGCACCACACCTGTCGCGGCGCTGCGCCACCCACCACACCAAGGAGCCATGTCATGACTGTCGATGCACTTCGCGGACGCTGGGAGTCGGGCACGTACGGCCGACTCGCGTGGATGTCGATGACCGATGCGCAGTTGCTCGAGACCGTCGCGGCGAGCGGGTCGTTCGATGCCGTCGTGCTCGACGTGCAGCACGGCGCCTATGGCCGCACCGAGGTGCTCGACGCAGTCCGCTGCCTCGCCAGGTGGCCGGTCACCGTGATGGCACGAATTCCCTCCGCCGACCCCGATCTCATCGGCTGGCTGCTCGATGCCGGCATCGACGGCCTCATCGTCGCGATGTGCGAGTCGGCCGACACCGCGCGTCGCATCGTGTCAGCAGTGCGTCACATGCCCGAGGGCACGCGCTCGTACGGCGTGTTCCGCGTCAGGCCGCACGATGTCGACAGTGTCACGTACGCCCGGCAGGTCGTCGTGCTGCCGATGGTCGAGAGCACCGCGGGGCTCGCCGTGGTCGACGACATCGTCGCGGTCGAGGGTGTCGACGGTGTGTTCATCGGCCCCGGAGACCTCGGGCTGTCGCTCGGCATCGGCGCAGGGCAGAACCGGGCCGACGGACGCATCACCGATGCCTTCGCGACGATCTCGAACGCCGCGCACCGTGTCGGCAAGAAGGTCGGCATCTTCGCCACGACCGCCGACTACGCGCGCACCACGGCAGCCGGTGGCTACGACCTCGTCGTGCCGTGGTACGACGCCGCCGCCATCGCCGCAGCAGCCGCCGCTGCCAACATCGACTGACCGAACGCCCGCTGCCCTGCGCACGATGCCGTCGTAGGATCCGCCCATGCCCCCGACGGTCACGCTGCCCTCGTCCGACGAACTGGCGCCGGTGGTCGCGCTGCGCCGCCATCTGCACGCGCACCCGGAGCTGTCGGGCCACGAGCACGAGACCGCTGCTCGCGTCGTCGAGTTCCTCACGCCACTCGGACCCGACCGCATCGTCACTGGCATCGGAGGTACCGGCATCGTCGCGACGTTCGACAGTGGCGTCCCCGGTCCCGTGCTGCTGTTCCGCAGCGAGCTGGACGCACTGCCGATCGTCGAGCTCGGTGTCGACGAGCACGGCTCGACCTGCGACGGCGTGTCGCACAAGTGCGGTCATGACGGGCACACTGCGATCCTCTGCGGCCTCGCCCAGCGTCTCGCCGCCCGTCGCCCCGCCACCGGCGCAGTCCATCTGCTGTTCCAGCCGGCCGAGGAGGACGGCACGGGTGCTGCCTCGGTACTCGCCGACGCACGCTTCGACGACATCCGCCCCGACCGCGGCTTCGCCATCCACAACATGCCCGGGTTCCCGATGCACAGCTTCGTCATCAAGCCGGGGCCGATCACCGCAGCGGTGCGCAGCATCGTGCTCCGGTTCACCGGCCGCACGGCCCATGCCAGCGAGCCGGAGAAGGGCGAGAACCCGTCGCTCGCGATCGCCGACCTGCTGCACGGCTGCGCCGACATCAGCGTCAACGACGTCGAGTCGCCCGACTTCTGCCTCATCACGCCGGTACACGTCCTCGTCGGCTCGCCTGCGTACGGCGTGTCAGCGGGTGATGGCGAGGTGCACCTCACCATCCGTACCTTCGCCAACTCGGGGCTGGCTGTGCTGCAGGGACGCATCGAGACCCTTGCCGCCTCGTTGGCCGCACGTGACCGGCTCCACCTGTCGGTCGAGATCGTCGAGGACTTCTTCGCCAACATGAACGACGCGGAGGCGACTGCGATCGCCCGGCGCGCCGCCGAGCAGTGCGGGTTCGACATCATCACGCCCGAGCTGGGGCTGCGCGGCGGCGAGGACTTCGGGCTGTTCTCCGAGCGCTTCCCGTGCTGCATGGTGCTGCTCGGCAGCGGTGAGGACTACCACCCGATCCACAACCCGCACTACGACTTCCGCGACGAGCTCATCGCGACCGGGGTCCGTTTCTTCGACACCGTCGTGCGCGACCAGCTCGGCTGAGCCGATGCCACGCGCACGTACGGACGGACTGGCGGCACGTACCCGCGCTCATCGGCATGTGCAGGGTGCGGCGGCAGTGGCGATGCTCGTCCTGCTCAGTGCCTGCAGCAGTAGCGCCCAGCACAGCGCCGCGACCACGGCCGGCACGACCCCGCCGACCACGCTGCCGGCATCGACCACCGATGCATCGAGCGCCACATCGACCGCGTCGACGACCTCGACCGTCGAGCCGACGACGACCGAGCCACGCCCGGTCCAGCACGTCGTGCCCGTGCTCGACGCAGCGAGCGTCGGCTTCTCCGACACGCACCACGACTACCCGGCGACCGACATCTTCCATCCCGACAACTGCGGCACACCCATCGTGTCGCCCGTCGACGGCGTGGTCCTCGAACTCCGGCGCACTGACCCGTGGGACCCCGCTCTCGACGACCCGGCCACGCGCGGCGGGCTCTTCGTCTCGATCCTGGGCGACGACGGTGTGCGCTACTACCTCGCCCACCTGTCGGCACTCGACGACGGCCTCGAGGCCGGCACGCGACTCGCAGCGGGCGACCCGGTCGGCCTGATGGGTGACACGGGAAAGGCCGGCGCCTGCCACCTCCACCTCGGCATCTCGCCACCCTGCCCCACCGACGACTGGTGGGTCCGGCGCGGCGTCGTGTGGCCGTATCCGTACCTGCGCGACTGGCTCGCCGGCGGCAACGCATCACCCGCTGAGGAGGTCAGCCGATGGGTCGCCGACCACCCCGGTGCGTGTGACGCCGCTCCCTGAGCCGCCGGCGAGCAGGCCCCACTACATTCGCTCGGCGTGACCGGACCCCGACGACCTGACCGCGAGGGCGCGCTGCTGCCCTGGCTGAAGGTGCTCGCCGGGCTCGGTGCCGTCGTCGCGGTGCTCACACCCGTGGCGCTCGCGCTGCGACCTGACCGCGCCACCACCGACCGCGCGGCGGGTGCCACCGGATCGACGGCCGTCACGGCGACCGACCCGGCCCCCGGCACCGACACCACCCTGACGCCCACCCCCTCGACGAGCAGCTCGACCACCACGACGACGTCGGTGCCACTCGCTGCGGACGACGGCAAGCGCAGCGACGAGCGACGGCTCGAGGCACAGTTCGAGGTGCGCAACGACGACCTCCAGCCGAAGAGCATCGTTGCGTCGGGCAGCGGCCTCGTGACCGCGCAGAACATGATGTACCGCCACAACGTCATGATGTTCGACCGCAGTGGCGCCGTGCTCGCCCGCATCGACGACACCGTCGACCTTGCCGCGTTCGGCATCGAGGGCGGCGTCGTCGCGCAGGGCTCGCCGGTCGAGGCAGTGTTCACCCCCGACGACCGCTTCGTCTACGTGTCCAACTACAAGATGTACGGCAGCGGCTTCAACCCTGTCGCGAGCGATGACTGCAACGAGGGCGACTGGGACGACAGCTACGTGTACAAGATCGACACGACGACGTTCACGATCGTCGCGGTCATTCCCACCGGCTCGGTGCCCAAGTTCATGGCGATCTCGCCCGATGGATCGCGACTGCTCGTCTCGAACTGGTGTGGCTTCGACGTCACCATCGTCGACCTTGCCACCGATACACCGATCACCCGCGTGCACGCCGGCCGGCATCCACGGGGTATCGCCATCACCGCCGACTCGCGCACCGCGTATGTCGCGGTGATGGGCGACGCAACGATCCTGCGTCTCGACCTGTCGACGAACACCGTCGTCGGCACGGTCGGTGACGTGGGCACGACACCGCGTCACCTCCTGCTGTCACCTGACGGCAGGTACCTGTACGTGTCGAACCACCGCCAGAACCTCGTGCGCAAGATCGACCTCGCCGCCAACCGGACCATCGGCACCGCATCGACCGGGACCGAGACGCGCTCGATGGCCATCGCTGACGACGGCGAGAGCCTCTACGTCGTCAACTACCAGGACGGCACGGTGAGCAAGGTGCGCACCAGCGACATGGAGATCCTGCAGACACTGCCGACCGGTGTGCACCCGGTCGGCATCACCTACGACCCCGAGACACGCCAGGTGTGGGTGGCCAACTACGCCGGCAGTCTCAGCGTGTTCGTCGATCGCTAGCGACGGCCAGCGTCCGCAGCGACGCTGCTACCCGACGAGGTCGTCCGGGTGGTCGGCGAGGTACTCCTCGACTCGAATCGGCACCGTCGAGTCATAGCCAACCGGCAGTCGCACAGTGCCGGCACTCGTGCCGAACAGCACCTGCCACCCGTGGTACCCGTAGTAGGCGCGCTCGTCGTCCATCATGTTCCGTGCGTACGCCATGACCGCACCGACGTAGCCGCTGTTGGGGTTGTAGCCATACAGCGCCGATTCGATGTCGAACACCCCACCACGGTCCGCGAGATAGACCGCAGCGCCCATGATGGCGTCGCTCGCCACGGTCGGATCACCCTCACAGCACTCCGCCCACGTCGACGGCAGGAACTGCATCGGCCCCACGGCGCCGGCCGACGAGGTGCCGGCGATGCGACCCATCCGGGTCTCCTGGAAATGGATCGCCGCGAGGTACTGCCACGGGATACCGATCGCGTCCTGCGCCGCCCGGTAGTAGCCGAGCAACTCGTCGGCGGGCAGCGGTGCGACGATGCGCCACGCCGGCAGCTCGGACGGCGGCTCGGTGGGCTCGCGCCCTGCCGAGTGGTCGGCCCACGCCTGCCGTGCGTCGAGGTGGTGCCGCAGCGGTCCGAGCGCGACAGCGTCGA
>JBMSSR010000075.1:0-11912 GCA_049424465.1 Ilumatobacteraceae bacterium | reverse complement strand
ACCCGTGCCGCCACCTTGAGAGGGTGGTGTCCTAGGCCACTAGACGAACGGGCCAAGCTGCTTGTTGTCGGTTCACCGGCGCTGCCGCTGAACTGGTTGGGGTGCAAGGAATCGAACCCTGAATAACAGAACCAGAATCTGCTGTGTTGCCAGTTACACCACACCCCAGCGGGTTACCCCGAGGGCGCCCTGAGTGTAGCGACCGAGGTCCGTGGCACCCACCTGCAGAATCGGCGACCGCGCCGGGCGGCATCCGTCAGCCGACGAGGTCGCTGAGCCGTCCGAACCCGATCAGCCGTCCGACCGCCACACCGGCCGCCTCGCCCAGTTCACGGCGCCACGCCCGCCGGCCGCGCACCGGGCTCGTCCGGGTCGGCGACACGCAGGCGTCGAGGCCGACCTCCTCGGCGATCAGTCGGATTCGCAACGAGTGGAAGGGATCGCTGACCAGTACGACCCGCACCGTCATGCTGCCGGCCGGCATCCGGGCGGCAAGTGCCCCGGCCGCGGCACGGATGGACTCGAACGACGTCGACCCGCCGACCTGCACGATCGCCGCCGCCGGCACGCCGCGGTCCTCGAGATAGGCGGCCGATGCCGCTGCCTCGGTGAACCGGTCGTCCGGCCGCTTGCCACCGGTCGTCACCACGACCGGCGCCAGGCCACGGGCCCACAGGTCGACGACATGGTCGAGACGCGCTGCCAGCTGCGGTGACGGCCGCCCGTCGTACTGCGCCGCGCCGAGCACCACGATCGCGTCAGCGGGAACCGCCTGATCGCTGCGACCCACCCGGTGCACGTCGATGAGGTTGACGGCGAACCACAGCACGGGCAGCCCGACGAGCAGCGCCGATGCAACGCGCACCGGGCGACGGTGCCGCCGGCCGCCGTCAGCCGCTCGATCTCGGCGTTCGCGCGTCACAGTGGTGCGATCACGCCAGTCGAGTGGCGGCGGCGCGCATGCGGCCAAGTGTGCGCTCGCGCCCGAGGCACTCGAGCGACTCGAACAGCGGCGGGCCGACCGAGCGACCCGTCACTGCGACGCGCACGGGCGCCTGCGCCTTGCCGAGCTTCAGCCCGTGCGCCTCGCCGATGCGCTCGAGCTCGGCCTTCAGGGCGTCCGCGCTCCAGTCGGCAAGCGCCTCGTACGCGGCGAGCGCCCCGCCGAACACGGCACGCGCCTCGGGGGTGCCGACCGCCTTCGACCAGGCGTCGTCATCGATCGCAGGCTCGGTGACGAACAGGAAGTCGACGAGGCTGGGCGCGTCGGCGAGGGTGACGCACCGCTGCTGGATGTGCGGTGCCATCTCGAGCACGACCGCAGGATCGAACCGTGCCGCCGGGTACGGCGCCCCGGCGGCGGTCAGCCACGGCATGCACGCATCGACGAACTGCTGCGGCGTCAGCATGCGGATGTGGTCGCCGTTGAACGCCGCCAGCTTCTTCAGGTCGAAGAAGGCCGGCGAGTGGTTGACGTCCTCGAGCCGGAAGTCGGCCTCCATGTCGGACCACGACGCGATCTCGCTGCCGCCCTTCGGCGTCCAGCCGAGCGTCATCAGGTAGTTGACCATCGCCGACGACAGGTAGCCCTCGTCGCGGAACATCTCGAGCGCGACCTTGTCGCGGCGCTTGGACAGTTTCTTGCGTGTCTCGTTGACCAGTACCGGCACGTGCGCCCACACCGGTGGCTCGTGGCCGAGCCCGCGCCAGATCATCTGTTGCTTCGGAGTGTTGGGCAGGTGCTCCTCGGCGCGCACCACGTGGGTGATGCCCATCGACATGTCGTCGACCACGTTGGCGAGCAGGAACATCGGGCTGCCGTTGCCGCGAAGCAGGACGAAGTCCTCGATCGTGCTGTTGTCGAACTCGACCTCGCCGCGCACCTGGTCGGACACGACCGTGCGGCCCTCGGGCACGCGGAAGCGGAGCACGCGACCCGGACCCGGCTCGAGCCCACGGTCCCGCGACCAGCCGCGGTACCCCTGCGTGCCCTCGGCCGAGTTCCGCGCCTCGATGTCGGCCGACGTCATGTCGCAGTAGTACGCCGCGCCTGATTCGTAGAGTCGATGCGCCGCTGCGACGTGCGCCTCGGCGTAGTGGCTCTGGAAGTACGGGCCCTCGAAGTGCGGGTCGTCTGACGAGATGCCCAGCCACGCCAGTGCGTCGATGATGCCCTGTGTCCACTCGGGCCGGTTGCGCGCCTCGTCGGTGTCCTCGATGCGCAGCACGAAGGTGCCGCCCTCGCGCCGGGCGAGGGCCCAGTTCCACAGGGCGGTGCGCGCACCACCGACGTGGAAGAACCCGGTGGGCGACGGGGCGAAGCGATAGCGGGGGCCGGTCATGCGCCGACGAGGCTAGTGGCGACGGACGCGACGGGCCCGGTGCCGCCCGGTGCGACCCCCCCCAGAGTCCCCGCGGTCGGTCCCGCGACCCGTCACCCACCGACGAGGGCCAGGGTGCGCAGCTGGCGCACCGCCACCGACAACGTCGTGATGTCCTGGGCATCCGCGCGGCGCAACTCGGTGAACATCGACATCGACCTGGCAATCAGCCGCTCATTCGCGTCCTGCCACTCGCGCACGCCGCCGGCCACGAGGGCCTCCTCGGTGAGGTCGGCCATCGCGGCGACGAGGTCGTCACGCAGCGCCGAGCGCGCCTGGGTCTGCCAGCGGGTGCTGCGCGGCAGCGCGCCGACGGCCTCCCACAGCCACATCAGGTCGAGCACGTCGAACACGTGCCAGTACGCGGCGCAGACTGCGTTGACCGGCACCGACGTGCGGTCGGCGATCTCGATCATGTCGAGGCCGGTGTGCAGCAGCCGCCACTGCACACTGCGCTGGGCCAGCAGTTCGGGCACGCCCGATGCAAGCCGACTCGCCTCGAGCGCAAACGTCGTGTCGCGCAACGGCCCACGCAGCGAGCCGTCGAGCCGCACCAGAGCCTGCATCGGCTCGCGGTACCGCTCGACCGACGCCGCGATGTCGAGCGGCAGGCGGCGGTGCCGCAGCAGCCACAGCGTGACGCGTTCGGTCATCGACCTCAGCTCGAGGAACAGGTCGATCTGCACGTCAGGCTTGACGAGCCCGGTGAGCCGGTCGACCTGATCCCACGAGTCGACGAGTCCGAGGATGTCACGGGCGGCCACCCAGGCACGCAGGATGTCGACGACACCCACGCCGGTCTCCTCGCCCACCCGGTGGTCGAACGAGATGCCCGACAGGTTGGCCATCTGGTTGCAGACCTGCGTCGAGATGATCTCGCGCCGCAGTCGGTGCTGGCCGATGAGGTCGCGGTAGTCGCGCCGCAGCCGCTCGGGGAAGTACTGCACGAGGTCGGGCTCGAGGTACGGGTCGTCGGGCAGGTCGCTGCGCCCCATCTCGCTGACGTTCGCGGTCTTCGTGTACGCCAGCAGCACCGCGAACTCGGGGGTCGTCAGTGCCGCGCCGGTGGCCTGGCGCTCGGCGATCTGGCGGTCGGTGGGCAGGAACTCGAGCGATCGGTTCAGCCACCCCTCGGTCTCGAGCATCGTCAGGTAGCGGGAGTGCACGTTGACCATCGGCAGCGCCTGCCGACGAGCGATCGAGAGTGCGAGCGTCTGCGCACGGTTGTCGTCCAGCACCAGTTCGCCGACGTCGTCGGTCATCGACGCGAGGAGGTCGTGCCGCTCGTCGACCGTGAGCCTCCCGTGACCGACCACCATGTCGAGCAGGATCTTGATGTTGACCTCGTGGTCGCTGCAGTCGACGCCGGCGGAGTTGTCGATCGCGTCGGTGAGCACGAGCCCGCCGGCGAGCGCGTACTCGACTCGGCCGCGCTGCGTCAGGCCGAGGTTGCCACCCTCTCCCACCATGCGGCACCGCAGTTCGCTGCCGTTGACGCGTACGCCGTCGTTGGCGCGGTCGCCCACCTCGGCGTGGCTCTCGGAGGTCGCTTTCACGTACGTGCCGATGCCACCGTTCCAGAGCAGGTCGACCGGCGCGCGCAGGATGGCGCTGATGAGTTCGTTGGGGGTCAGGGACACGCGGTCGTCAGCGATGCCGAGGCGAGCGCGCACCTGCGGCGTCAGGTCGATCGACTTCGCGGACCGTGGGTGCACGCCACCACCGGCAGAGATGAGCGCACGGTCGTAGTCGTCCCAACTGCTGCGCTCGAGCGCGAACAGTCGCTGGCGCTCGGCGAAACCGGTCGCCGCGTCAGGATCGGGGTCGAGGAACACGTGCCGATGATCGAATGCCGCGACGAGCCGGATGTGCGGTGACCGGAGCATCCCGTTGCCGAACACGTCACCACTCATGTCACCGACACCGACCACCGTCAGTTCGTCGGTGTCGGCGTTCTTGCCGAGCGCTGCAGCATGCCGGCGCACACTCTCCCACGCGCCGCGTGCCGTGATGCCCATCGCCTTGTGGTCGTAGCCGACCGAGCCGCCTGACGCGAAGGCGTCACCCAGCCAGAAGCCGTAGCGAGCCGCCACTCCGTTCGCGATGTCGCTGAACGTCGCCGTGCCCTTGTCGGCGGCCACGACGAGGTACGGGTCGTCGGCGTCGTGGCAGACCGTCCGCGGCGGTGCGACGACCTGGCCACCGACGATGTTGTCGGTGACGTCGAGCAGACCCTCGATGAAGCGCGTGTAGCAGGCGACACCCGCGGCACGGAATGCGGCCTGGTCGGCCGGCGGCCGCTTGACGACGAAGCCGCCCTTCGCGCCGGTCGGCACGATGACCGCGTTCTTGACGATCTGGGCCTTCACCAGTCCGAGCACCTCGGTGCGGAAGTCCTCACGACGGTCGCTCCACCGCAGACCACCACGGGCAATGCGGCCGTTGCGCAGGTGCACGCCCTCGACCTCGGGAGAGCAGACCCAGATCTCGAACATCGGCCGCGGGAGCGGGAGGTCGGGCACCTTGGCCGCATCGAACTTGAACGAGAGCACTGCCCGGTGCCGCGCACCGTCGTCGCCAGCGCGGTACGCGTTGGTGCGCACGGTCGCGTCGACGAGCGCCAGCAGCGCGCGCAGCGTGCGGTCGTCGTCGAGGCCCGGCACACCGTCGAGCGCCTCGAGCACGGCGGCGCGACGGGCAGCGAGTACTGCATCGCGCTCACCGTCGAGGTCGGGATCGAAGCGCGCCTCGAAGCAGGCGACGATCGCTGCAGCGATACCGGCGTGACGCACCAGCGTCTGCTCGATGTACTGCTGACTGAACGGGAAGCCCACCTGGCGCAGGTACCGCCCGTAGGCGCGCAGTACTTCGGCAGCGCGCACGCTCAGGCCGGCCGCCAGCACGAGACGGTTGAACCCGTCGGCCTCGACCTCACCGGTGAACTCGGCGACGAATGCACGCTGCACCTCGGCACGGCGGTGCTCGCCGTCGCCCGGCGCGGCAAGGTCGATGTCGCCCGGCACCTCGACGCCCACGTCGTGCACCCACACGGGGTGACCGGGCAGGTCGAACCGGAACGCCCGCTCCTCGATGACGCGGAACCCGAGTTGGTCGAGGAGCGGCAACAGGTCGGCGAGCGGCATCGCGCGGCCGCCGTGGTACACGCGGAACCGCCACTGGTTGGCCGCCGCCTCGGTGAACTGCAGCATCGCGGTGGCCGGCCCTGCGTCGGGTTCGTGCGCCACCCGGTCGACCAGCGGCAGGTCGATGCTCGCGCCGTTGGCCCAGTTGAGCTCGTCGTAGCCGGCCGGGATGTGCGCCGCGAGCCGGCCGATCACCGCGTCGGCCGTCGCAGGCCCGTGCACCTCTGCGATCGCGGCGCGGACGCCGTCGAGCCACGCCGACGACACCGTCGACTCACCGTTCGCCATGTTGTCCGTTCCTTCCCGACGCCGTTGTCGCGAATACGTGCAACTCAGTGTGTCACAGGACGCACATGACCGTTTAGCGTCGGGGCATGAACCAGATCAACGTGCTCGGGACCGAGCTCGAACCATGTTCGTTCGACCCACTGACGGGCTACTACCGCACCGGCTGCTGCGAGAACCATGGCGACGACCCCGGACTGCACGTCGTCTGCGTCGTCTGCACCGACGAGTTCCTCGAGTTCTCGCGTCGCGTCGGCAACGACCTCAGCACGCCGATGCCGCAGTACGGCTTCGCCGGCCTGCGCGATGGCGACCAGTGGTGCCTGTGCGCGAGCCGTTGGCAGGAGGCCTTTGACGCAGGTGCAGCACCCAGGGTCCGCCTCACGTCGACGCATGTGTCGGCGCTCGAGTACTGCTCGCTCGCCGACCTCCGCCAGCACGCCGTCGACGCCTGACCCGACGGTCGTGCCCGATCGGCCGACGCGCGGCCGGCAACAGGGGGCCGAACGCGACCTGATGGCGCCCCACCCCAGGTCTACGGTGCTCGTGATGCCCCTCGTCGACCCACCGGCCGGTGTTCCGCCGCACTCGGCGTCCCGCTCCGCAGCGCTGCCACTCCCCGACCGTCCTGCGCTGCGCGGCTGGCTGCACGCGGTGTCGTTCCCGGTGATGACGGTGCTCGGACTGGCGCTCGTGCTGCGGGCCGACGTGTCCGCGCACGGACGCCTGTTGCTGGGTGTCTATGTCGCGGGCACCTGCACGATGTTCGGTGCGTCAGCCCTCTACCACCGCGTGCGGTGGCGCGCCCGCGCCAAGGCGCTAATGCAGCGTGTCGACCGCTCGGCGATCTTCCTCGCGATCGCCGGCGGCTACACGCCGGTGGCCTGGGTGTGCCTCGACGGCACCACGCGCACGGTCGTGCTCGCATCCGTCTGGACCGGTGCACTCGTCGGTATCTCGCTCAACTGGCTGCCGCACGTCCATCACGCGGCCAAGGGGGCGAGCTTCATCGTCGTCGGGTGGATCGCTGCCGCCGTGCTGCCGCGCCTCGCGGGCGAACTCGGGACCGCGGGCTTCGCGCTCATCCTGTTCGGCGGTGTGTCCTACACGATCGGCGCGATCTGCTTCGCCACGCGTCGCCCCAACCCGTGGCCGCGGGTGTTCGGCTTCCACGAGGTGTTCCACGCGTTCACCGTCGTTGCCGCCGGGCTGCAGTTCACCGGCATCGCCGTCGCGGTCGTCCCCCGGCTCTAGCACGCCGCCGGCGACGCCGCGTCAGGGCGGCGTCGATGCGCCGAGGATCTCGAGCTCGCGGATGCGCTGCCGCTCGTCGCGAAGCCCGACCCACTGGGCGAGCAGCACCGCCGCGATGACGACACCGGCCCCGGCGTACTGCACGCCGCGTGGCCGCTCGCCGAGGAAGAGCACCGACCACAGGATGGCGAGCGCGATCTCGAGGCTCATGATCATCGCCACCACGCCGGGCGCGATCCGGCGCATCGCCCGGAAGAAGCACGCCGTCGAGATCACGGTCGGCACGAGCGCGAACAACGACACCTCGAGCACGAGTTGCCGGGTGTCGGGCACGACAAGACCGCTGACGAGGGTCATCGGCGTCAGCACCATCGCTGCGCCGAGCACGGTCCACGCGGCCGTCACCGTGCCATCGGCGTGGTCGGGCACGATGCGGCTGCTCAGGATCATGTACGCGGCGAACATCACCGCCTGCACGATCGCCAGCACCATGCCGCGTGTGTCGACCGTCCCGACACCGCCGAACAGTTCGGGCACGGTCAGCACGATGCCGCCCATCACCATCGCGAGTGCCACCCACATCAGCGGTGCGGTGCGGTGGCCCAGCAGCGACGACGCGACGACCACGATGACGGGGTACACGTAGACGATCACGATGTAGACGCTGGCATCGAGTGTCTCGAGCGACTTGAAGCCCACATAGACGAGCAACCCGAACAGTGCGCCGATCGCCAGCGACAGCCCCGGCGCCACCGTCGGCACGCGCAGACCCTGCGCCGGGCGCCGAACGAGCAACAGCACCCACAGCACGATGCTCGCCAGGCCGAACCGCCAGAACAGCAGCGACGTGGCGCCGAGCGCCGCCAGCAGATCCTTGCCGACGACTGCCGACAACGAGTACGAGAACGCCGTCGCGACGGCCCACAGCACACCGGCCGTGGCACTGCCCCGTCGCAGCGACTCACTGTTCACGTCGGCAACCTATCCGGCGCCCTCCGGCCGACCGGTACCCGCTCCGCTCAGCCGGCGAGGCCGACGAGCGAACGCCACTGCGCGCTGCCGGCTGCCTGCACCTGTTGCGGGGTCATGCGCAGCGTCGTCTCGGGCACCATGTCCGCCAGCGCACGCAGCTCGGCGTAGTGGTGGCCGTGAGCAACGCCGTCGAAACGGGCACGGCGCTCGGCCACCAGGTCGGCGGGTGCCGAGGTGTCGAGGAAGCCCCAGATCGTGAACGCGATCGTCAGGTCGTGCACGACCGGCGCCCGGCTGAACATCGACGCCCGACGGAGGGCGATCGTCAGGCATCCACGGATCGCATCCTCGGCGTGCTCGCCCTTCGCGAGGTGGAGCCGATCGCGGAACCCATTGGCAATCTTCAGGGCGAACCCCTGGTCGGGACCCTGATACCCGAGTCGCTCACCCGACGGTTGTGCCCCGTCGATCTCGCCCGGCCGGGTCGGCATCCACGCCCGTGGCGTGACGTCGGGTGACGAGTAGGCCCTCGCCGTGTCGACGGTGGGCGCAGGTGCGGACTTCGGGGCTGCCATAGGTGACTAGTGATACCACGGCGAGCCGGCATCATTGCGGTCGGTCGACAGGGCGCGGTCGCCCATGACGAGCCGCGCTCCCGTCGCCGGTCGGCTCAGCCGACGTCGTGCAGCAGTCCGTAGACGAGGCCGTCCTCGAGCGCCCGCCACGACGCCTCGATGATGTTGCCGCTGACACCGATCGTCGTCCACGACCGCTCGCCGTTGGTGAAGTCGATGAGCACGCGGGTGACGGCGCCGGTGGCGGTGGCGCCGTCGAGGATGCGCACCTTGTAGTCCGTCAGGTGGACGCGGTCGAGGGTGGGGAACGATGCACTCAGCGCCGTGCGCAGTGCCGTGTCGATCGCGTTGACCGGACCGTTGCCCTCTGCCGTGAACACGTGGCGCACGGCGCTGGGCGAGTCGAGGCCGTCGGCGCCGACCCACACCTTCACCGTCGCCTCGGTGGTGAACGCGCCGCTCGGCAGCTCGTCGGTGATGACGCGCATGCTCTCGACGCGGAAGAACTCGGGCTGCCACCCCGTCGCGCGACGCATCAGCAGCTCGAGCGACGCGTCAGCCGCCTCGAAGTGGTACCCCTCGTGCTCGAGGCGCTTCAGGTCGTCGATGACCTGGTTGACCGCTGGGCCGTCCATCGCGAGACCGAGCTCGTCGGCCTTCATCTGGATGGTCGCCCGGCCCGCCATCTCGCTGACGACGAAACGGGTCCCGTTGCCGACCAGCTCGGGGTCGACGTGCTCGTACGCATCCTTGGCGCGCTTGATCGCACTGACGTGCAATCCCGCCTTGTGCGCGAACGCCGACGCGCCGACGTACGGTGCCTGCGGGTTGAGCGGGCGGTTGAGGATCTCGGCCACGTGGTGGCTCACTGCGGTGAGCCGCGAGAGACGCCCCTCCGGCAGGCACTGCATCCCGAGCTTGATCTGCAGGTTGGGGATCACCGTGGTGAGGTTGCAGTTGCCCGTGCGCTCGCCGAGGCCGTTGAGCGTGCCCTGCACATGACGCGCACCAGCCATCACGGCCGCCATGCTGTTGGCGACGGCGCAGCCCGTGTCGTCGTGGCAGTGGATGCCGATCGTGGCGTCACCCCCGACGTGACGGCGCACCGCGGCGACGATGTCGCCCACCTCGTCGGGCAGTGAGCCACCGTTGGTGTCGCACAGCACCAGGTGCGTCGCACCCTTCAGCACGGCCGCCTCGATGGCACGGAGGCTGAACTCGGCATTGCGCTTGTAGCCGTCGAAGAAGTGCTCGAGGTCGACCATCACCCGTCGGCCCGAGGCGGTCAGGAACTCGACCGAGTCGGCGATCATCGCCACACCCTCGTCGAGGGTCGTCTGCAGCGCCTCGGTCACTTGGTAGTCCCAGCTCTTGGCGACGATGCACACGGCCGAGGTGCCGGCATCGAGCAGGTTGCGCAGCGTCGGATCGTCGTCGCTCTTGCCGCGTGGCCGGCGGGTGCTGCCGAACGCAACCATCGTGCTGGTCGACAGACGCAACTCACTGGCGGCACGGGCGAAGAACTCGATGTCCTTCGGGTTGGCACCGGGCCAGCCACCCTCGATGAAGTGCACGCCGAGATGGTCGAGTTGCTCGGCGATGCGCAGCTTGTCGTCGACGGTGGCGCTGACGCCTTCGACCTGCAGGCCGTCGCGGAGGGTGGTGTCGAAGACCTCGACGGGCTGACCGGTGAGTGACGTGCTCATGGGAACCGTGCTTTCGTGGGGCGGTGGGGACACGTGGGCGGGAAATGAAAGAGCCGCCCGGGAGGGCGGCTCGGTGCGCACATCGGCGGATGCCGACGTGCGCTAGCGAATAATGATGATCGAGGCGGCGAGGGCGGCGTCGATGGCGTGCACGGACTCATTCAACCGCGGTCCGCCCGATGCGTCAACGCCAGCCCCACGATGGGCGATGTGCACAACCTGTGGACACCCGGTGGACGACCCGAGAAATTCTGTGAAATTCGCGCAAACCGTGCGGATAACCCTGTGCAGGCCGAACTTCGCCCTTGACCCGTGTCGACGCATCGCCCAGAGTGCCCGACAGACCGGTCGGCGCAGTCGAACGGGGCCCGATGACTGGTGCCGAGGATCCGGGGACGACGGTGACGTCGACCAGGGGGAGGCGGAGTGCCAACCGGGTTCCGGACGACAGAGCGGGGCCGGTGGAGCGGTTCGCATCTCCGACGGTTGTGCAGGGCAACCACGCGATTGTCGGGGGAAACGGGACCGCCCGCCGGGGCTCACTCCCCGACGGGCGGTGACATCGTGTCGAACGCGGAGGGTAACCACCGCACGAAGGCCGATGGCGGACCACTCACGGGAGTGGCCCCGGGCGGCGCCGAGCGATCGGCAGCCACCGGGGCACTCTGCGTTCTCCGGACGACTGGCGCGCCGGCGCCCGACCCACCGTGGGTCAGACGGCGTGCTCGAGCCACGCCGAGTAGGCGGGCACCTTGCCGCGAACGGCCGCCGCGTACGTCTCGGCGATCGCCCTCGTCTTCGGGCCGGGGCACGGCACCTCACGCTCGTCGACCGAGCGGACCGAGCCGACCTCGGCGGCCGTGCCGCACACGAAGATCTCCTCGGCGATGTACAGGTCGCTGCGCGCGATGTTGTCGACGCGCACCTCGAACCCGTGGTCGCGAGCGATCGTGCTGACCGAGTTCTGGGTGATGCCCTCGAGCGCCCCGGCCGACAGTGGCGGCGTGAGGATGGTGCCGTTGCGCACCACGAAGATGTTCTCGCCCGTGCACTCGGCGACGAGGCCGTTCGGCGCCAGCATGATGGCCTCGTCGTAGCCCGCCTTCAGCGCCTCGACCTTGGCGAGCGAGCTGTTCACGTAGTTGCCGATGGTCTTGGCGGCCGGTGGCATCGTGTTGTGGTCGTGGCGAGTCCACGACGAGATCTTCATGCGCACGCCCTTCTCGAGCGCGTCGTCACCGAGGTACGCGCCCCACGGCCAGCAGGCGATGGCCACGTCGACGCGGCAGGGCAGCGTGTTGAGCCCCATCTCGCCGTACCCGTAATACGCGATCGGACGGATGTAGCAGCCCGGCAGACCGGTGCTCTTCACCGTGTCCTTCACGGCCTGCACCAACTCGTCGACCGAGTACGGGATCTTCATGCCGAGGATGTGCGCCGAGTTGAACATGCGCCGGATGTGGTCGGTCAGGCGGAACACCGCCGGGCCGTCAGCGGTCTCGTAGGCACGGATGCCCTCGAACACGCCCGTGCCGTAGTGCAGCGTGTGCGTGAGCACGTGGACCTGGGCCTTGTCCCAGTCGACGAGCTCGCCGT
>JBMSSR010000074.1:0-11995 GCA_049424465.1 Ilumatobacteraceae bacterium | reverse complement strand
CGAGCGCGCCGCCGGCTTCGACCTGCCGCTGCACATCGGTGTGCCCGGCGTCATCGACCGCGCCAAGCTGTTCACGATGGGCATGCGCCTCGGCATCGGCTCGTCGATGCGCTACGTGCAGAAGAACCGTGGCGTGCTGGGCAAGTTCTTCAAGCCCGGCGGCTACGACCCGATGAAGCTGCTCACCCCGCTCGGCAAGGTCGCCGACGAGCTCAACATCGAGGGTGTCCACCTGTTCACGTTCAACAACATCAAGGACACCGCCGACTGGCAGCGCAAGATGCTCGCCAAGCTCGGCTGAGCTACCGATCCGCGATCCGGCGGCCCGCACGGCGGCCGAACGAGATGATGGTGGCCGGTACGAAGAAGGCCCGCGCCGGCAGCGACACCTCGTCCCACGGGCGCTTCGCCAGCGGCGACCGCCAGGCGAACATGCGGTACAGGAAGAAGATCGCGATCACGGCGTGCATCGCGGCGAGCGACCACAGGAAGCCCACCGGCTCGAACGCGATCATCGCGCCGGCGGCGACGAACGGGCCGATGACGGCACCGATGCCGTACAGGCGGACCAACTGTGACGCCGCAGCGTTGACGTGCTCGGGCTCGACCCAGTCGTTGGTGTAGGCGGCGGCGATCGAGTACAGCGGGTAACTGAGCCCGCCGAGCAGCGCGATGAGCGCGAGGCCGATCGGGTGGGTCGGCGGCCCGAGCAGGAGCAGCAGCGAGACCAGCGTCGCTCCCCCGGCGGCAGCGACGCCGACGGCCCGTCGATCGATGTCGTCACTCGCCGCCGAGACCGGCCACGACAGCACCACGCCGCCGAGGCTCGGGAGTGCGACGAACAGGCCGATCATCGCCGCCGACATGCCGACACGCGTTGCGTACACCGCGGACATGCCTGCGATCGCGCCGTGGGCGATGCCGATGAGCAGGCACGACACGATGCCGGTCGGCACGATGCGCGCCAACTCGCGCAGCGACACGTCGACTCGGTCCTCGACCGCAGGGGCGACCGCCGTCTCCGACAGCGAGACCGGGGCGACCGCCATCGAGGTCACGATCGCCGCAACTGCGAAGCCGACGAGCAGACGCGCGTCGAACACCGTCAGGGCGAACTGGCCGAGACCGTAGAACAGCATCGTCAGCACGCTGTACACCGCAAGCAGACGGCCGCGGTTCTCGTTGGTCGCAAGGTCGTTCAGCCACGACTCGGCCACCACGTACACGCCGGCCGTGCAGACACCCGTCACGAGGCGCAGCAGGATCCAGGCGACCGACGAGTCGGTGATGCCGACTGCCGCGATCGCCGCGGCGAGCATCGACGCGAGGGCGGCATAGACACGGATGTGGCCGACCTTGCCCAGCGCCTTCAGCGTGAGCCACGACCCGACGAGGAACCCGACGTAGTACGCCGCAGCGATCGAGCTGCTGATGGCGGTGGCGACGCCGGAGCGCTCGGCGCGCACACCGATGAGCGTGGCGAACAACCCGCCGGCGAACATCAGCAGAGCGAGTCCCGCGAACAGGCCCCACGTCGCGAGCGCGATGTTCTGTGAGACGGCAGGGCCGTCGGATTCGCGCGGCGACGTCACGGGTCGAGGCTACGCGACGCAGCCACGTCGGATCGGGAGGGGTTCAGGCGCCGCGACGGCGGCGGATCTCGGCGCTGATCGCCGGGATCACCTTGTGCAGGTCGCCGATCACCGCGTAGTCGGCCTTGACGACCATGTTCGCCTCGGTGTCGGTGTTGATCGCGAGGATCTTCTTCGACGCCATCGCGCCCACCCAGTGCTGGATGGCGCCCGAGATACCGCACGCCATGTACAGGTCGGGTGCGATGCGGGTGCCGGTCTGGCCGACCTGGTCGGTGTGGTTGCGCCACCCGTTGTTGGTGACCGCACGCGAGCAGCCGACGACACCGCCGAGCAGGCCGGCGAGTTCCTCGAGCGGTGCGAACGCCTCGGCCGAACCGACACCACGGCCACCGCCCACGACCAGCGGGGCTGTCGCCAGCGTGACGCCGGCGGCGCGCTCGACACGGTCGGCGACAACGGTTCGGGCGAGGGAGGCATCGAGCGACACCGAGAGCGACGACGCCGTGCCGGCGGCCGGGGCCTCGGTGGCCTCGAACGCGTGGTGCGACACCGTGACGAGCTTGGTCGGCGCGTCGAGTGTGCAGCGCTCGAGCAGCGAACCGCCCCAGCGCACTCGGGTGATCGTCCACGTGCCGTCACCCGTCGAGTCGAACGCGGTGCAGTTGGCGACCATCGGCAGGTCGAGACGGGCGGCCGCCTGGGCCATCACCTCGTTGCCGCGGTCGGTGCCGCAGGCCAGCACGGCCGACGGCGAGAGTGCCTGCACGGCCTGGGCGACGACCTCGCCCCATGCCTCGGGGCCGTAGTCGGACAGCACCGTGTCGTGCACCTGGTGCACGAGTGCCGCGCCGTACGACGCGAGGGTGGCGGCGAGTCCGTCGGCGCTGGCGCCGATGGTGAGTGCCGCGACCTGCGGGTCGAGCGAGCGCGCCGCCGTCAGTGCCTCGAGCGAGGCCGACGACAGGGTGCCGCGGTCGTGTTCGACGATGACGAGGATCACTTGAACAACCCCAGTTCCTCGAGGAGGTCGACCACGGCGGGTGCGGCCTCCGGTCCAGTGCCGAGCATGATGGTCTGCGAGACCTGCTCGGCTGCCTGCAGCATCGTGACCATCTGCTGGCCACCGGCGGTGCCCTGCGGCGCCACCTGGGCGACCTCGACCTTCTTCGAGGCGAGGCGGCCCTTCAGCGTCGGATAGCGAGGGAGGTTGATGCCCTCCTTGACGCCGAGCACCGACGGCATCGGCACCGAGTACACCTCGACCCCGGCCTCGGCCTCGCGGCGCGCCCGCACCGTCGAGCCATCGACCTCGATGCCCTTGATGCCGTTCACCATCGGTCGCCCGAGGGCGTGTGCCACGCGGACACCGATCTGGAAGTTGCCGGAGTCGGCGCTCTCGTTGCCGAACAGCACCAGGTCGAATGCACCGTCGCTGGCCTCGATGTCGCGGATCGCCGCGGTGATGGCCTGCGCCGTGCGCTGCGGGTCCCAGTCGGTGGTGTCGATGGGCAGCAGCACACACCGGTTGACGCCGATGCTCGCGGCATACCGCAGCTGCTCGTCGGCATCGGCTGGGCCGAGCGTCAGCACCGTGCTCTCACCACCGTGCCGCTCGACGAGCTGCACCGCCTCCTCGACGGCACACTCCTCGTGCGGGCTGGTGGTGAAGGCGAGGTACGCAGTATCGATGGCCTGACCGTCGGCGGTCAGGTTGATCTTGGCGCCGGGGGCCGGCACGCGCTTGACGCAGACGAGCACTCTCATCGGCGTGTCAGCTCTTCATCCGCGCGTCGGTCGGGTCGAACAACGGTGTGGCACTGGCCCGCTCGACGGTCACCGGGTACAGCTCGTTCATGTACATGACCTGCAACTTGTTGCCCTCTTTGGCGTGCTCGGCCGGGAGGTACGCGAGGAGCAGGTACTTGCCCACCGACGGGCCTGCGCCGGCAGTGGTGACACGCGAGACGCGGCCGTGTGCGTCGACGAGGCGGTTGCCCTGCAGGTCGAGGATCGGCTCGTTGCCGCCGGTCGGGAAGCGGTCGTAGCCGTCGGCGCAGCGCTGGCTGTCCATCGACAGCGTGCACATCACCGCGACAGGTGCCGACTCACGGGCCTTCAGGTAGGCGGCCTTGCCGATGAAGTCGGCCGACTTGACCTTCGGGCGGGCGAGACCGGCCTCGACCGGGTTGTACTCGCTCTCGAGCTCGGCGCCCATGAGGCGGTAGCCCTTCTCGATGCGACCGGTGACGGCGTACACGCCGATGCCGACGGGGATGATGTCGAACTCCTGGCCGGCGGCCCACACGGCATCCCACAGCTTCAGGCCGTGCTCCATGCGGGAGTAGATCTCCCAGCCGTTCTCGCCGACGTAACTGATGCGGAACGCCCAGCACGGCACGCCGTCGATGTAGATCTCCTTCACCGAGCCGTAGGGGAAGCCCTCCTGGCTGACGTCGTACGGCGCCGTGGTGTGGTCGGTGGCGATCTTGGCGAGCGTCTTCGCCGCGTTCGGGCCCCACAGACCCAGCGTGCAGATGCCCTGCGAACGGTCGGTGAACGTCACCGAGCCGAGGCCGTGCGAGGCGTTGAACTGCTCGAGGCACTTGTTGAACCAGTAGTTGTCGCGGCCACCGTCGAACGCGCCGGTGATGACGCGGTAGTGGTGCTGGCCGAGGCGCTGGATGGTGAGGTCACCGCGGAAGCCGCCGTGCTCGGTGAGCAGCGGGGTGTAGACGCTGCGGCCGACGGGCACGTCGACGTTGTTGACGCACACCCACTGCAGGAACTCCATGGCCTTCGGGCCCTCGAAGTCGAATTCGTTGAACGCGGTCAGGTCGACCATGCCGACGCTCTCGCGCATCTGCAGGTGCTCTGCGTTGATGACCGGGTGCCACCAGCGGGCGTCCCACTCGTGCGTACGGGGCTTGCAGGCCTCGGGGAACTTGGCCATCAACTTCTCGTTGCTCGAGTACCACTGCGGGCGCTCCCAGCCGCGCGCGTCGAAGAACGTGGCGCCGAGCGCCTCCTCACGGGCGTAGAACGGGCTGCGGCGCATGCCGCGCTGGCTGGCCCACTGCTCACGCGGGTGGACGATGCCGTACGTCTTGTTGAAGTGCTCGTTGCAGCGGGCGTTGATGTGCCACTCGGTCTTCTCGTGCGGGTAGAACCGGCTGATGTCGCTGCCGTGCGGGTCGCACATGTGCGGGTAGCCGTAGGTCATCCACTCGGCGACGAGCTGGGCGATGCCAGGACCCTCCTTGATCCACACCGCGGCGGCGCTCCAGAGGTTGCGCACCTCGACGGTCTCGCCGAGCACCGGGTTGGCGTCGGGGGTGAGGCTGAGCAGACCGTTGATGGCGTACTTGATCTCGGCGTCACCGAGCATCTCCATCAGCTCGATCGCCTGCTCCATCTGCGGGTCGAAGTCCTCGTACGTGAGGGGCAGTTCGGTGGGCGTGAGCGCCGAGGCCTCGTTGCTCGGGATGTCGTCGGGGCGCATGAGGATGGCGCGGTGGGCATAGCTGCCGACCTCCATCGAGCCGGCCGACTGACGCTCGTAGCAGAACGTGTCCATGTCGCGGATGATCGGGAACGCCAACTCCTTGTTCGACTCGACGAGCACGTCGATCGGGCCGACGTCGGCCATCTGGTGCACGGCGGGCGTGAGCGGAATGCTGGCGCCGGCCATCGCAGCCACGCGGGGGCTCCAGACGCCGCAGGCGATGACGACGTGCTCGGCCGCGATGCGGCCCTTGTCGGTGACGACGGCAGTCACCTTCGGCAGGCCACCCGGCACCTCCTGGGTCTCGACGTCGAGCACCTCGGTGTTGGCGAACACCTTGAGGTGGCCGTTGCTGACCGCTTCCTCGCGCATGCGGGTACCGGTCGCGAGCGAGTCGACCACCGACACGCTCGGCGTGTAGTAGCCACCGAGGAGGATCTCCTCGTTGATGAACGGCACCATCTCCTTGATCTCGGTCGGCGTGACCAGGCGGGCGTCGATGCCCCACGCCTTCGCCGACGTCATGCGGCGCTTGAACTCCTCGAGGCGCTGCGGCTCACGCGCGACCTCGATGCCACCGCACGTGTTGTTGAGACCGTGGTCGATGTACTGGTTCTGGCTGTTGACCGTGAGGAACGCCATCTCCTTGTTGTGGTCGGTCGGGAAGATGAAGTTCGACGCATGACCGGTCGAGCCGCCGGGGTTGGGAAGCGGGCCCTTGTCGATGAGGACCATGTCGGTCCAGCCGAGGCGGCTGAGGTGACCGACGAGGCAGTTGCCGACGATGCCGGCGCCGATGATGACGACCTTGGCTGACGACGGGACTTCGCTCATGTGTGTTCTTCCCCTGTGTGTGGCGGCGACTGCCGTGGTGGACCGGGTGCCGACGTTGCCGGGCCCGCGTGGCTGATATATCTTTACCATATCAGTGAGCACCTGTCACTCAGCGAACGCGCCTACCGCGACATCCGACGGATGATCGTCCGGCTCGAGCTCGCGCCCGGCGCCGTCATCCGCGACGACGACCTGCAGGCGGCGCTCGGGCTCGGCCGCACCCCCATCCGCGAGGCCCTGCAGCGGCTCGAGCGCGACCAGTTCGTGACGGTGCTCCCCCGCCGCGGCATGTTCGTCAGCACCGTCGACGTGGGCGACCTCACCCTGCTCTACGAGACCCGGGCGATGCTCGAGCCGTACGCGATGCGCCTCGCGTGCGCTCGCGGCACCGACGCCGACTGGGACGAGATGGAGGCCGTGCTCGACGCTGCCGGCGACGCCGACCGCCCCGGCGCCGACGACCCCGACGAGGTGCTCGACGTCGACCGCCGGTGCCGCGAACTGGTGTGGCGGGCCGCCGGCAACCGGTTCCTGACCGACACCCTCGACATGCTCTACACCCAGAGCGACCGGCTGTGGCACCTGTACCTGGGCGACGTCGCCGACGCGCGTCGCACCATCGACGAGCACCGGGACATCCTCGGTGCGCTGCGCGAGCGCGACGCCGACCGGGCGGCCGAGTTGATCGCCGCCCACATGCGCCGGTTCGACGACGAGATCCGCACTGCGGTGCGGCGCCGCCTCGACCCGCCCGCCACGGCGCTCACCGCCTGAGTCAGCCTGTCGACGCGGCAGGGCCGCCTGCGCGGCTCGGCACCGTCAGTCGCAGCACGAGTCGCGCCAGCCGCACCCGCCGCACCTGAAGTGTGCGTGTTCGGCGTGCAGCGCACCGCCGCACATGGGGCAGTCGGCATACGTCCCGAAGCGGTGGCAGCGGTCGCTCGACATCGAGCCGGCGGTGCCCTCGACCATCGGTGTCGCCGTCGACGTGGGTGTCGAGGTCGGTTCCATGCACACAGTGTGGCAAGCAGCGTCACCGCCGGTGCGGGATGCCCCTCCTAGGCTGGCCGTCCCCCCATGGCCCACCGCGACCCCCTCGATCACGAGCACCCGCACACACCCGGCAGCGCCCGCGCCGCCTTGTCGTACCCGCACTTCCGCCGCATGTGGGTGGCGTCGTTCAGCAGCAACATCGGCACCTGGATGCAGAACGTCGTCCTGCCGCTGTACGTGCTCGACCGCACCGGCAAGGCGTCGGTGGTCGGCATCATGGTCTTCGCGCAACTCGGCCCACTGCTGTTCCTGTCGATCCCCGGTGGCGTCATCGCCGACCGGTTCGACCGGCGCCGGTGGCTCGTCGCGATGCAGCTCGTGCAACTCGCGTTCTCGGCCGTCCTCGCCCCGCTCGCCGCGCACGACGCCTCGATCGGGTTCATCTTCCTCGCCGCGCTCGGCGTCGGTGTCGGCAACGCACTCAATGCCCCGGCGTGGTCGGCCATGCTCCCCGGCCTCGTGCGCAAGGACGACATCGCCGGTTCGGTCGCGCTCAACTCGGCGATGATCAACGGTTCGCGGGTCGCAGGGCCGATCCTCGTTGCGGTGCTGCGACAGGCAGGTGTCAGCACGGCGCAGATCTTCCTCATCAACGCGGCGACCTACCTGTTCGTCGTGGTGGCACTGCTGCGAACCCCGGTCGCAACGCCCGCGCGCCGGGTCACCGAGGGCACGCTGCGCCAGCTCACGGCGGGCATCCGCATCGTGCGCGCCAGACCCGTGCTCAGCCGCCTGCTGCTCACGCTGTTCACGTTCTCGCTGCTCTCGCTGCCGTACGTCGGACTGTTCCCCGCCGTCGCCCGCCTCAACTTCGGCATCAGCAAGGGATCGACCACGTACGAGTGGCTCTACGCAGTGTGGGGCCTGGGGGCCGCAGCCGGGGGCCTCGCCATCGGCACCGTGTTCGTCGGCGCCGACAAGCGACGCCTCATCCGCCTCGGCTTCACCGCGATCGCCTTCTTCATGGTGCTGTTCGCGCTGTCGCGCGGGCCGGTCGGCGCGTTCGCGACGGCGGGATTCCTCGGCGCGGCGTACTTCGGCACCACGACCTCGATGAACACCGTCCTGCAGCTGCACCTCGCCGACCACGAGCGCGGCCGCGTGATGAGCCTGTGGTTCATGTCGTTCGGTGGCACCGTGCCGATCGGCAACATGATCTTCGGCCCGGTCATCGACGCGATCGGCGCACGCTGGGTGCTGCTGGTCGGCGCCGCATGGGCCCTCGTGCTGGCGTGGTGGTGCGACATCGCCGGTGTCGAGCGACGGGCGGTCGGCGAGGTCGACCGCGGGGTCTCAGCCGCGTAGCGCTGCCGCAGCCCGCTCGAGGCCCGCGACCCGGCTGCCCTTGACGAGCACTGCGTCGCCGTCACCCAGGTCGCCGTACCGCGCGGCGATCGCGTCGAGCGCAGCACCGGGTGTGTCGACCGACGGCACGCCGTACAGGTCGGTACCGACCGCGATGACGTCGACGCCGCGAGCTGACGCGTACTGCGCGATCGACTGGTGCTCGACCGGCGCGTCGCTGATCTCGGCCATCAGTCCGAGCACCGCGAGACGGCGTCGCGCCGGCAGGTCGACCAGTGCGTCGAGCGCAGCACGCATGCTGGTGGGATTCGCGTTGTAGGTGTCGTCGACGACAATCGCGCCGCTCGTGCTCCGCTCGATGTGCATCCGCATCGACGCCGTACCGACGCCACCGAGCGCCGCCGCCGCGGCGTGCAGGTCGACACCGCTCGCGCCGGCGACCGCGAGCGCCGCAGCGGCATTGAGTGCCATGTGCCGACCGCTCATCGCGAGCCGCGCCTCGACCGCGCCCCACGGCGTGCGCACGGTGAACGCCGGGCGCGCGCTGGCGTCCAGCTCGACGCGCTCGAGACACACGTCGGCGTCAGCCGACTCGCCGAAGGTCAGCACGGTGCACGGGGCGAACGTCTCCATCGACCGCACCCGCTCGTCGTCGGCATTGAGCACCGCGATGCCGTTGCCCGGCAGCGCACGGACGAGCTCTGCCTTGGCGCGTGCGACACCCTCGATGCCACCGACACGATCACTGTGGGCCTCGGCGACACGCGTGACGACGCCGATCGTCGGCCGGGCGATGTCGCACAGCGCAGCGATCTCGCCGAAGCCGCGCATGCCCATCTCGAGCACCATCACCTCGGAGTCGGCCGGTGCGTTCAACACCGTCGTCGGGAGGCCCTGCTCGTTGTTGAAGCTCTTCTCGTTCGCCCACGTGCGGCGGCCGGCAGCCAACGCGGCCCGCGCCAGGTCCTTGGTGCTGGTCTTGCCGACCGAGCCCGTGACGCCCACGACAGGCCCGTCGAACCGCCCGCGCATCCCCTGAGCGAGGCGCATGAGCGCACGGAGCGTGTCGTCCACCTCGATCGCCGTGCCACCCATCGGTGCGCGGCTCGTGAGGTACGCGGCCGCACCGCGCTCGAGTGCCGCGCCGACGAAGTCGTGCCCGTCGCGCTCGGCGACGAGCGGCACGAACAGTTGCCCGGGCCCGATGCTGCGTGAGTCGAAGTCGGTGCCGTCGATGGCCAGATCGGGGCCGTGCAGCCGACCACCCGTCATCTCGGCGACCTCGTGTGCCCAGAATCGCATCGGGCCACACGGTACCGTCGGCACCGTCATGCAGCCCGACACCCGCACCCACCTGGTCGTGCTGTTCGGCGGGCAGTCGGCCGAGCACGACGTCAGCTGCACCACGGCGGCGCACGTGCTGCGCGCCGCCGACCCACGCCGCTACCGCATCACGCCGATCGGCATCGCTCGTGACGGGCGGTGGTCGGTCGCCACCGACACCGTGCGCGCCCTCGCTGCCGGCCCGTCGGCGCTGCCGGGACGACTCGATCCGCTCGGCGCTGTCATCGAGCCGACAGCAGCGATCACACCCGATGCGCCGGGCACCACGGTCGTCGTTCCGCTGTTGCACGGCCCGCTCGGCGAGGACGGCACGGTGCAGGGCATGCTCGAACTGGCTGACCTGCCG
The DNA here is from genome assembly GCA_049424465.1 of Ilumatobacteraceae bacterium. Classification (GTDB taxonomy): domain Bacteria; phylum Actinomycetota; class Acidimicrobiia; order Acidimicrobiales; family Ilumatobacteraceae; genus UBA668. The sequence goes on along the minus strand of JBMSSR010000074.1, from coordinate 2,016 downwards.
TACGTCGGCTCGGGCGTGCTCGCCTCGGCGATGTGCATGGACAAGGCAGCGGCAAAGGCGATGACCGCGCACGCCGGCATCCCCCAGCCTCGACACCGCAGCCTGCGCGCCGACCACGTGACGGCGGCGGCGCTCGACGAGGTCGCGGCGCAGTTGGGCCTGCCGCTCTTCGTCAAACCGGCCAACATGGGCTCGTCCATCGGCGTCACGAAGGCGAAGTCACGCGACGAACTCGGTCGCGCGGTCGACACCGCACTCGGCTACGACGAGTGGGTCGTCATCGAGGAGGCCATTGTCGGGCGCGAGATCGAGGTCGCCGTGCTCGGCAACCTCGAGCCGCGGGCGAGCGTGCCCGGCGAGATCGTTCCGGGCGCCGAGTTCTACGACTACGCCGACAAGTACCTCGACGACGGCTCGCAGGCACTGGTGCCGGCCCCACTCTCCACCGAGCAGGCCGACGAGGTACGGGCACTCGCCCTTCGCGCGTTCACTGCGCTCCGGTGCGAGGGCCTCGCACGCGTCGACTTCTTCCTCGAGGAGGGTGGCCGCGGCTTCCTGCTCAACGAGATCAACACCATGCCCGGCTTCACGCCGATCTCGATGTACCCCAAGCTGTGGATCGCGAGCGGCCTCAGTTACACCGCGCTCATCGACGAGTTGGTCGCCCTCGCCCTCGAGCGGCACGCACGCCGCCGCCGCAACACCACCCGCTGACTCGCCTGCACCTGGCGACTCACGGCGCGAGCGCAGCGCGCAGGAACGCCACGAGCGACTCGCGCAGGCGGCGCAGGTCGGCGATGTCGGCCTGCCACCCGACCGCACGCAGCGCCTCCGGCTCGGTGGCGATACCGGTGACCGTGGCGTAGCACAGCGCTGCCACCATGCGCGGGTCGCTGCGCCGCAGCCGCCCGGCCTGCATCTCGGTCTCGAGATAGCGCACGGCTCGTCCGACCAGCGGCTGCACGGCCGCGACCACCTGGTCGCTCGTGGCGGCGGGCAGCCGACTGGCCTCACGGGCGAGCCCCAGCAGCGACGGTCGCTTCACCGCCTGCCGGAAGACGGCCTTGACCACGGCCTCGACGCGGTCGAGCGGATCCGTCGAACTGGCACGGATGGCGGCCTCGACGCCGAACGACAATTCCTCGACGGCGTGCACGAGCACCGCCCGCACCAGTTCGTCCTTGCTCGGAAACCAGTACAGGAGGGTCTGCTTGGCCACCCCGACCTCGGCGGCGATGACGTCGAGCGAGACCGCATCGACGCCGCGCAGCCCGAACAGATCGGTCGCCACATCGAGGATCGCTCCCCGTGTGTTGCGGCGGGTTCCCGGCGGCATCACCCTTTCTCTACCACATGGTAGAGAACTGTGCTAGAACACCGTCACCATGATCGCCGAACAACTCGCCGGGCGCAGGATCGCCATCACCGGCAGCACCGGCTTCGTCGGCACGGCCCTCGTCGAGCGCCTCCTGCGCGCCGTGCCCGGGTGCGAACTGGTCCTGCTCATCCGTCCCGGCAAGCGCTACGGCGCCGCCGAGCGCGCCCAACGCGAGATCTTCCGCAACAACGCCTTCGACCGACTGCGCGCCGAACTCGCCGCCGCCGGTGGCGAGACCTTCGACGAGATGATCGCGCGCCGAGTTGTCGCGATCGCCGGCGACGTCAGTACCGACGGACTCGGCCTCGACGACCACGACCGCGCCGTGCTCGCCTCGTGCCACTCGGTCATCCACTCCGCCGCCGCCGTCAGCTTCGACAGTCCGCTCGACTCGGCGGTCGAGATCAACCTGCTCGGCCCGGTACGTATCGCCCAGACCCTCAACGAGCTCGGTGTCGCGCCGCACCTCGTCGCCGTCAGCACGTGCTACGTGGCCGGCAACCGTCGCGGCAGCGCCCCCGAGGAGCTCGTCAGCGCTGGACCGTGGGACATCGGGCTCGGCAAATGAATTGTTTCTTCTACCGTATGCAAACCCTTCCAATCAGTAGCAGATGTGGATCCGTCAACCACGCCATTCC
>JBMSSR010000073.1:0-12002 GCA_049424465.1 Ilumatobacteraceae bacterium | reverse complement strand
ACCGAGTCGTTGACGTTGATGGCCGGGAACAGCAGCTCGCCGCGCTCGTGCATCTTGTAGAGACGCATCACGCCGGTGGTGGTCTCCTCGGTCACACCCTTGATGGCTGCTGCCATGCGCGTCCACTTGGTGGGGTCGGTCTTCAGCGTGCGCTGCAGCAGCCCGAGCACGATCGCGAACTCGGCGTTCGACGCCGTCGTCGGGTCGGGCACGTCACCACTGCGCTCGAACTCGACGCCCTTGTGCAGCAGCAGCGTCGCGTCGCCACCGTCGTCGAGGATCATGTTGGGGCCGTCCTCGCCGTTGGGGCCGGCGGGCCACGACATCATCTGCTCGGTGCACCACCAGTACTCCTCGAGCGTCTCGCCCTTCCACGCGAACACCGGCACACCCTTGGGGTCGTCGGGCGTGCCGTCAGGGCCCACCACCACGGCAGCGGCCGCGTGGTCCTGCGTCGAGAAGATGTTGCAGCTCGCCCACCGCACCTCGGCACCGAGCTCGACCAGGGTCTCGATGAGCACGGCGGTCTGGATGGTCATGTGCAGGCTTCCCGAGATGCGGGCGCCCTTCAGCGGCTTGAGGGGACCGAACTCCTTGCGCAACGCGCGCAGGCCGGGCATCTCGTGCTCGGCGAGGTGGATCTCCTTGCGGCCGAACGGGGCAAGGGACAGATCGGCGACGCGGAAGTCGTGGCGCGTGGCGAGGGACATGTGAAGGCTCCGGGACTAGGTGGGATCGCCGCTGCTCGGCCATCTGGCGAGCACGACATGGTTCCGCTGCACGGTGCGGCGAGGCGAGTGTAGTCAGTCGGCGAGGATGACAGCCGACACGTCGAGCAGGTAGTGCGCATACCCCGCGGCGTTGTAGACCCAGATCCTGCTGCTCGTGCCGTAGAGGCCGACGGTCATGTTGGCGACGGCCACGTCCTCGGCGGTGTTGATGTGTGACGACACCGGCACCGTCGACACCCCGGTGCTCGGCGACAGCCGGAGATTGCTGCGCACCGGCACGGTCGGGTACTGGCGTGTCAGCGACGCATTGGTGAGGGTGCCGAAGAAACCGACCTGATTGCCGACCGACACCGACGCCACGGTGACACTGGCGGCGAAGGCCGCAAAGCTCCACTCCTCGCTCTGGCCCGGTCCGAGCGGCACCTTGCCGAACTGGGTCAGCCGGGTGTCGAACGCGCGGAACGGCGTGGAGAGGGGCACGACGCGACCGGCGCGAAGCTCGTCGAGTCGTGTCTCGACGTACCCCAGCACATCGCCGACGAGGCGCGTGTACCCGGCATTGTTGTAGAGGCGGATCCGACCATCGGCAGCGATGGGCACGATGACCATCGCGCTGCGCACCGTGCCGGCGGCGACGTTGGCGTTCGAGGTCGCCGGCACGCCCGACAGCGGCATCTCGGGGACCACTGACACGTAGGTGTTCTCGGTGGGCAGTGAGACCGCCACGTTGAGCATGACCGCCGTGACGGCCTGGCTGTCGGGGACGACCAGCCGTGGCGAGGTGCCGATGGTGGAGGCACCGCGGATCGTCAGCTCGGTCGTGCTGGCGGGCCCGACTGCGCCCGCACCCGTGTCGAGGATGCGACCGGGCGTGATGGGTACGGTCCGACCACCCCGCTCGTCAGTGGACTCGACGCGGTCCTCGCCCAGGTACGAACTCGTCGAGTACCAGCCGAACACGTCGATGACGACGTGCGCCGTCGACACGGCTGCACCGCGCATCTCGACGGTGAGCGCACCACCGGTACCCGGTCGCACGACCGAGAGGTTCGAGGTCGTCTGCCCGCTGGCGAAGTTGACGAGCGAGCTCGAGGTCAGCCGGACCGTGCCGGCCGGCCAGGTGGCGAGGTTGCCCCTCGTGCCGGGCCGCACGACGATGACGCTGGCCAGCACGGCGAGCACATCGGTCGGCGCCACCCATGACGGCAGCCACGGGTTCTCGAAGGTGCGGTCACCGATGCCGAGCAACTGCACGTCGAAGCGCTGCACACCGGTCGTCGCCGAGCCGAGGTTGATCGGCTTCGCGCCGTACGGCTGCACGTCGTTGATGGGCAGCTCGGGATTCGCCGACGACGTCGGTCGGGTGTCGAAGATGCGGACCGGGGCGATCGGGTGGAACTCGCCGCCCGCACACAGCGTGCACGCTGCGGACGCGACACCGGGCACCCCGGCGACGGTCGATGCCACCGCCACCGACGGCGTCAGCACGGCAACCGCGACGGCGAGCCTGCCGAGTCGCGATCGCATCGGGAAGCGCCTCACGCCGGTCGACAGTACCAGCAGCCCACGCCGCACGGCTGAGATGGGCAGCGCGACTCGACGTCCGCGTGCGGTCAGGAGGGTCCGGTGGGGCGCAGTTCGCCCGAGGCGATGCGCGCGTCGAGCGCTGCCGCCTCTGCGTCGTCGACTGCCACCGCCTCGTCGGGCAGCATCACGGGAATGCCCTGCTGCACCACGTAGCGCCGGCGCAGCCGCGGGTTGTAGAGGCCACCCTCGTCACCGAGGTAGTAGAGCGGCCCCTTGTCGACCGGGCATGCGAGCACGGCGAGCAGTCGCGGATCGAGTGCCATCAGAGGACCTCCTCGGCGCGGAAGACGCCGTCATACGGGCGGACAGGTGTGTCGATGATCATGCGCTCGTCACCAGTCCAAGGACATCGGCGACCCGTTGGTCGCAGTCGTCGCGGGTGGACGCCTCGAGGTTGAGGCGGAGCAGTGGCTCGGTGTTGGACGGGCGCAGGTTGAACCACCACGAGCCGCAGTCGACCGTGAGCCCGTCGAGACGGTCCTGGGTGAAGCCGGAGAACGACGCCGCCACGTGCTCGATGACGGCGGCAGGATCGGCGACGGCGGTGTTGATCTCGCCGCTCGACGAGTAGCGCTCGAACGGCGCCCGCAGTACCGAGAGCGGAGTACCGGCACGGCTGAGCTCGGCGAGCACGAACATGCTGGCGATCAGCCCGCTGTCGGCACGGAAGTTGTCGAGGAAGTAGTAGTGCGCCGAGTGCTCGCCACCGAACACGGCACCGGTCTCGAGCATCCGCTGCTTGATGTAGCTGTGGCCGACCTTGGTGCGAACCGGCACACCACCGCGCTCGCGCACGACCTCGGGTACGGCACGCGAGCAGATGAGGTTGTGCAGGATGGTGGCGCCAGGGTGCGAGCGCAGGATGCCAGCGGCCAGCAGTGCGGTCGTGACCGAGCCGCTGAGTCCGCGGCCGGCCTCGTCGACCACGAACACGCGGTCGGCGTCACCGTCGAACGCGAGGCCGACGTCGAAGCCACCGGCCACGACCCGCGCCTGCAGGTCGCGCTGGTTGGCCGGCTGCAGCGGGTCGGCCGGGTGGTTGGGGAACGTGCCGTCGAGCTCGCCGTACATGACCTCGAGCGTGATCTGCGGGAGCCGCTCGAAGACGGCGGGCACGACGAGACCGCCCATGCCGTTCGCCGTGTCGGCGACGACCGACATCGGGCGGAGGGTGTCTGCACCGAGGAACGAGACCACGTGACCGGCGAAGTCGCTGAGCAGGTTGCGTGTCGAGACCGAGCCGGGCGTGTGCGCCGGCTGCGGGCCGCGACCGGCAAGCACGTCGGCCGCCGTGCCACGCACCACGTCGAGGCCGGTGTCGGCACCCACCGGGCGAGCGCCGCTGAGGCAGAACTTCACGCCGTTGTACTGCGCGGGGTTGTGCGACGCAGTGAACATCGCTCCCGGAGCGTCGAGCACGCCTGCGGCGTAATAGACGAGGTCGGTGCTGGCGAGGCCGAGGTCGATGACATCGACACCGTGTTCGTTCGCGCCGCGGGTGAACGCGTCGACCAGTTCGGCGCCCGAGGGCCGCATGTCGCGGGCGACGAGGACGCGGTCGGCCCCGGCGAAGCGGGCGAACCCCACGCCGAGCGCATGCGCGACGTCGGCGTTGAACTGGTCGGGGACGGTTCCCCGGACGTCGTATGCCTTGACGATCTCGTCGAGGATCCGCGGGTCGGTGACTGACATGCAGGCCTAGACGCTACCGGCCCCGTCAGGGGCCGATGGAGGGCCGGTCGGCTCCGCGTCGACGAACTCGTCGTCATCATCGGCGCGCTCGGCGTCCTCCGCGTCGAGGTCGGCGGGTCGCGTGTCGACCGGCACGAACGGGTGCGGCGACGCGTGCACCACGTCGCCGCGAACTCGCCACAGCACCAGCAGACCGATGCCGATCAGCGTGAGCAGGTAGGAGAGCTTGTCGACACCCGACATGCCGTAGCTGAGCCGCACCGAGGTGCTCGTCGGCACGACCACCATGAAGTTGGGGGCGACGCGGTATGGGCCCTCTGCGCCCTCGACGTTCCAGTTGGGGAAGTAACTGATCTTGACCAGCACCGGCACGCCCACCTGCGAGACGTCGAACGACACGTCCTGGTCGCCGATGTCGACGTTCGAGACCGTCACTGCGGGCAGTGGCGTGGCGTCGATCATCTGCCCCGGTACGAGCACGTCGACCTTCTTCGGCTCGATGCTGAGCCGCGACGCGTCGACGATGGCGTCGATGCGGTCCCACGAGTCGGGGCCGTCGAACGCCGGCAGCGCCGCCCACTCGGTCGAGTTCTGGAACCAGCTCGCGCCGAGCTCGAGCGCCCGCTCGCGCTGGTCGCCGGCACGCTCGTTGACCACCACCGGTTGCACCGTCAGCGGTGTGACGATGTCGCTGTCGGCGACCTCGTAGATCTTCCACGGGCCGACCTCGTCGATGAGCGTCAGGTCGCTGTTCGAGTCGGCCTGCTGCTTGGCCTCCGCGGTGAACACCATCACATAGCGGATACCCATCTTCTGCAGCATCGGTACGCCGACGTCGGCCTTGTTGTCGATGTACCGGAGACCACGCACCGGGTTGGAGCTCTGCTTGCTCATCGCTGCCGACGTGAGGAAGTGATACGGCGTCGTGCCGGACGCCTCGAAGAACAGTCCCTCCGAACTCGCGACGCAGCCGTCGGTCCAGTGCGGCAGCAGCATCAGCGCCATCGTGGTGCCGTATGCACCGTTGTCGCTGTTGTTCTCCCACAGCGCCCTGCCACAGCCGCGTTCGTCGCCGATCGTGGACATGGCGGTCACGAGCGCTCGGTACTCGCCATAGGCAGGGCGGCCCTCGTAGCCCATGAAGTTGTAACGGGTCCACCCGTCGGCCTGCGCGTCGGCGGCAGTGGGCGTGAGCGTGACGATGTCCCACCCACCAATGCCCCACGCGTACACGGACTTGCCGTTCTTGTTGACGGTGTGTGCTCCCGGCATCTCGCGGAACGAGAACAGTTGGATGACGGTGACGCTGAGGACGACGACGGCCGCGGTGACAGCACCGGTGAGGAGCGCCGTGCGGCCCGTCGGCTCGCGCAGCAGGACGGCGCGCACGACGAACTGTGCGGTCTCGACGATGCCGATCATCATCAGCAGCAGGCGGAGGATGTAGAGGAACGGCAGCAGCCGCGGGTTCCAGAGCAACCCGATGATCGGCAGGCTCTGCCGGGCGAGATAGGTGGCACCCATCAGCGCGAGGCACGCGACGCCGAGGAACGCGCCGTTGAGGTGCCGTCGCACCACGCTCGCCACGAAGCCCACGATCGCGAACGCCGACACCAGCAGGTCGAAGAAGGGCGGCCACGGGAAGAACATGTCCCAGAAGCTGTCGCTCGCCCCTGACGGGCGGAAGCCGTACTTCATGTCGGTCATGTAGTGCGTGGTGCTCGAGAACGGCAGGAACCAGAACATCACCAGCAGTCCGGCCGTACCGAGCGTCGTGATGCCGTACACGAACCTGGTCCGGTCCATCCAGATGGCCCACATCAGCAGCAGGAGGAACGGCCACACCAGCAGCACGAGGCCGTGCGACAGCATGGCCAGTGCGATGACGATGGCAGCACGGACGCGGTACTGACCGGTCTCGAGGCCGCGGGCGAACAGACCGAGGCCGAGCACGCCCAGCGACAGCGCGATCGAGAACGAGAACTCGCCCGCCATCGTGCTCTTGATGTTGCCGCCGTAGATGCTGAAGCTCTCGTCGAACAGGAACAGCAGACCGGCGATGGCCATCAGCTCGGGCATCGGGTAACGGAACCGTGCCAGGCGACCGAACGCCCAGCAGCACCACGGCAGCGTGAGGATCCCGAGTACCGCGACGAGCTTGAACGACACGCCGTACGGCAACAGCAGGTTGAACGCCACGATGAGCAGTGCCGGCGGCAGCATGTAGAAGCGGTAGATCGGGAATCCGTTGTACCAGTAGTTGCTCCACCCGGTGAGCTGGAAGTGCGACAGCAGGTGATCGCGCAGGTACGCCGGTCCCATCACATGGGCACCCATGTCGCCGCCGGTGGGGGTGTTGTTCTGGAAGACCAGGTCGATGTGCACGACCTTCAGCAGCACCACCGTGCTGCCGAGCAGCACGATGAGCGCAGTGAAGTACTGCACGAGCCGCTCGTTGGTCCACGGACGGTCGAGCCAGTCGAGCGGTCGGCGCAGCACGCGACCCACGACACCCGCCGGGCGTCTCGTCAGGAACGGGCCGTCGGAGAATGCGGCGTCGTCCACCGGGGCGACCTCGGCGGCGCCGGGTTCGTGGTGGGGATCGGTGTCGTCGGAGGAGTGGTCGGACGGGGCGTCTGCAGGCGGGAGGTTCATGCCGGACCGCATTGTTCCACGGCCGCACGGCCGAGCACGGTCATCAGCGCACCCGCCGCCGGCAGCAGACCGTCAGTGCTGCGCGACGACGATGAGTCCGGCCGCGTTGAATGCCACGTGCGCCAGCACGCCGGCACCGAGACGATCCGTCAGCAGCGCAGCGCCGCCGAACACCAGGCCGGCGACGAACAGACCGGGCACCTCGACGGGCTGGAAGTGCACGGCCGCGAACCACAGCGCCATGAGCACCCACGCCGACCAGCGGCCGAGTCGTCGCGCGAGCGAGGCCTGCAGCAACCCCCGGTACACGACCTCCTCGACGAGCGGGGCGCCGAGCGCCACCACCAGCACGAGCGCCACTGCCCCTGTGCCGGTGGCACCACCCCAGAGATCGCGGGCACGCTGCTCGACCGCGTCGGTGTCGAACGTGGCCGGCCACACGCGGCGCAGCGGTGCGTAGACCGCGGGGACGAGCACCACCTGGGCGAGCACCCCTGCCGGCACGCCGAGCAGGTCGGCCGGGCGGAATCGCAGACCGATGTCGGCGATCGGTCGGGTGGACCCGTGGCGCCGCATCAGGAACAGGACGAGCGCGACGAACGGGATCCATTGCGCCACGGCCGAGGCCACGACCCAACCCGGCGCGGTCGACGCGTCGTCGGCGCCGCTGACGCCCGCTCCGATGAGCAGCGCCGTGGCGAACACTCCCCCGCCGAGCCAGGCAGCCAGCCAGCCGGTCGCCGCCTCCCCGAACGAGATCGGCGACGCACCGCCGACGGCGGCGGGAGGGGCAGCAGCGCGGTCGCCGCGGCGGTGGCGCATCGGGTGGGTCAGCCGGCGAGCAGTCGGGAACCGCCGGCGGCGACGAGTTCGCGGCGCGTCCGCCGGTCCTCGAGGCGCCAGCCGTTGGGCACCGACAGGCGGCCCGTGTGGCGCTCGCACAGGTCGTAGCTGTGCGGGTCGCGGTCGCTCGAGAGGTCCTCGAGCCAGGCGACCGATCGCGCGTACTGGTACGACAGGGTCGCGGTGGCAGGAAGGGCACACCCGGTGCGTGAACACTGACGGCTCATGGGAACAACGCTACGAAACGTCGCGCGACGAGTGGTGGATACCTACTGACCGCGCGAGACAGTGTGCGCCCGAGAGGCGAGCGTGACAGGGCCACCGTAGGATTGCGCCCATGAGCGACCTCCCCCCGCCTCCTCCCCCGCCACCGCCCGGACGAGGTCACCAGCCCGGGCAGCGTGGCGAGCGCACCCCGCAGGGCCCCGGCGGCCGCCGACCGAGTGGCTGGCCGCGTTGGGCAGTGCCCGTGGTGCTCGCAGTGCTCCTCGGCACCGTCGCCCTCAACCAGCTGTGGCCGAGCCCCGACTCCACCGACCTCAGCTACACCGAGTTCATCGACGCCGTGCAGAACGACGTCGTCAAGGAGTTCACGCTCACCAACGGCACGAACACCATCGAGGGCGAGCTCGCCGACGGCAAGGCGTTCGCGACGACGGTTCGCGACAACTTCCCCGACGAGACCGAGCGGGCCCTGCTCGCCGAGCACAACGTCGACTGGAGCAGCAAGACACCGTCGAGCAACTGGATCTACAGCCTGCTCAGCCTGCTGCTGCCGTTCGCCTTCATCGTCGGCTTCTTCGTGTGGATGAACCGTCGTGCCGCCGGGCAGATGGGCAACGTCATGTCCATCGGCCGCAGCCGCGCCAAGGCCTACTCGGCCGACAAGCCGTCGACCACGTTCGCCGACATCGCCGGCTACGAGGGCGTCAAGCTCGAGATCACCGAGGTCGTCGACTTCCTGCGCATGCCCGAGCGATTCCGCGAGATCGGCGCACGGGTACCGAAGGGCATCCTGCTGGTCGGCCCTCCCGGCACCGGCAAGACCCTGCTCGCCCGCGCGGTCGCGGGTGAGGCCGGCGTCGGCTTCCTCAGCGTCACGGGCTCCGACTTCATGGAGATGTTCGTCGGCGTCGGCGCCAGCCGCGTCCGCGACCTCTTCCAGCAGGCCCGCAAGCTGGGCCGTGCGATCATCTTCATCGACGAGATCGACTCGATCGGCCGCAAGCGTGGCGCTGGCCTCGGCGGTGGCCACGACGAGCGCGAGCAGACGCTCAACCAGATGCTCGCCGAGATGGACGGCTTCGAGACCAGCGAGGGCATCGTCATCCTCGCGGCCACCAACCGCCCCGACATCCTCGACCCCGCACTGTTGCGCCCCGGCCGCTTCGACCGCCAGATCGTGGTGCCGCTGCCCGAGTTCGAGGAGCGGCTCGCGATCCTGAAGGTGCACAGCCGCGACAAGCGCATGGGCCCCGACGTCGATCTCGAGACGATGGCCCGCGCCACGCCCGGCATGAGTGGTGCCGACCTCGCCAACCTCGTCAACGAGGCGGCGCTGTTCGCCGTGCGCCGCGGCAGCAAGCACGTCGAGCGCATCGACTTCGAGAACGCCCGTGACCGCGTCGTGATGGGTGCCCGCCGCGAGAGCCTCGTGCTCTCCGCCGAGGAGCGTCGCGCCACCGCGATCCACGAGGGCGGCCACGCCATCCTCACGGTCGTGCTGCCCAACGCCGACCCGCTGCACAAGGTCACCATCCTCCCCCGCGGCATGGCGCTCGGTGTCACCTGGAGCCTGCCCGAGGAGCGGCACACCTACTCGAAGGAGTACTTCGAGGACGTCATCTGCCGCGCCATGGGCGGCCGCGTGGCCGAGAAGATCGTCTACGGCCACCTCAACTCGGGCGCTGCCAACGACCTCGAGCAGGCCACCAACATCGCACGCCGCATGGTGCGCGAGTGGGGCATGAGCGACGCCGTCGGCCCGATGGCGTGGCACGGCCACCAGCAGGTGTTCCTCGGCGAGGACCTGATGACCCAGGGCCGCGAGTACAGCGACGACACCGCCCGCATGATCGACAACGAGATCTCGCGCATCCTCCACGAGCAGGAGGGTCGGGCCGCCGAGCTGCTGACCAAGCACCGCGCCGCGCTCGACGCCGTCGCCGAGGCGCTGCTCGAGCGCGAGACCATCGACGGTGCCGACGTCGCCCGCATCGTGCAGGAGCGCATGGGCGAGTCGGCCGCCGCCCCGGCCGGTATCGAATAACCGCTGATCAACGCGCTGCGTCGTCGTGACCAGCGCAGTGGCGATCGGTCGGCAGCGACCCGGGTGACCGCGCCTCGGCAACGGCCGCCCACAGATCTGTCGCACTGATCGGACCGGCGAACCCGGCGCGGACGACGCCCTCGTCATCCGCGACGGCCACCACCGGCACGGCGTTGATGCCGTACTTGCGGTGCAGCGCCGTCGCCGCTCCGTACTCGACGTCCACCACGGCGACCTCGTTCGACTCGAGCACCTGCGCCTTGCGCAGCACGTCCGCGCACGCGTGGCACGACGCCGACGAGAACACGACCACCACCCAGGGTGCCCCCGGCGCGAAGTCGGCGCGGTCGACCTGCTGCGGCACCACTGCGGTGGGCTGCGTCGGCGCAGCAACCGGTCGACGACGTCGGAGCACCGTGCCCGTCCCGACCGCCGCCGCCACGACCAGCACCGCCACCGCTGCCTGGTTCATACACCCATCCTCGCGCCCGTCACCCCGGCAGGGCGAGCGACGCGCTGCGACCCGGTCGGTCGTCGGCACGCGGCAGCAGCCGCTCGACGACGATGCGGTTCGTCGACTCGATGATGAGTGGTACACCCAGTGCTGCCGCATCACCCGGGATGTCGATCGCGATGACGCCCGACGGCGGCAGCGTGATGTTCTCGAGCCCCGGCACCGGCTGCAAGCCACCCGGCCCGAGCGCCTTCACCGTGACGGTGCCGGCGAGATAGTCGAGGTTGGCGACGATGATCGCCGACTTCGTCGCCCGCGGCACGCCGATGGCCATGCTCCAGCGGGTGAAGCCGAGGAACACCTGTGGCGCTCCCAGCGACACCGCCGTGATGACGCCGCTGTCACCGGCCGACCGTGTGATGCCACGCTCGACCACGACGCCGTCCTCGCTCTGCGTGCTGAACGACAGGAAGTGCCGGCCGGCCGGCATGTTCTCGAACTCCTTGGTCGTGTACGAGAGCACCTGACCCGCCGGCACCACATCGGACCGCAGTGGCACGAAGTCGGGTGACGCCTCGAAGTCGATGCCGAGCACCGCCACGTCGACGGTCACGTCGCGCTCGCCGGGGTTGTAGATGCTGTAGCGCTCGAACTTGACGTTCTCGGCGACCTCGCCGTCGGCGAACCACCACTCGGGCGACGGTGCCGGCGCGGCGAGGGTGAGCGAGAAGCCCTGGCGCTCGCCGAGATAGCGCTGGGCACGGGCGACGACGATGCGGCCGCGCGACGCACGAACGTCGGCGGCGAGGATCGCCTCGTCCTTGGGCATGAAGTCCTGCGACACCACCTTGACCGATCGCCCCGGCACGGGCATGCCCTGCAGTTCCTGCGGAGAGCGACGGGCATCCTTGCTCGCGAACGTGACGTCGACGATCGCGATGTCGGGGAACGGGTTGACGATGACGAGGTCTTCCTTGCTGTCGTTCAGCGTGTAGTTGTCGGCGAGGTACCACGCATCGGACGTCGAGTTCGAGCACGGACTCACCGCACTGCCGTCGGTGTGGTCGGCACGCTGCTCGACGAAGCCTCCCCCGCCAGCGATCTCGACCATCGCCGCGACGTAGTCACCCTTCGGCTGCACCGAGGCGAGGTTGAGCTCGGCGGTCGAGCGGGCAGCGACCGCGAGCTGCTGCTCGACAGGGGCGACGCCCTCGTCACTGGTGAAGACCGTGACGAGCGCGTCGAGCGGCGTGTCGAGCGGATTGGCGACGACCACGGCACCGCCGCGACCGCGCCCGCCGACCCCCTTGTCGAGCATCGGTACGCCGGCGCAGAACCATGTGGCGCTGAGCAGTTCCTGCGCGGGCACGTAGGGCGGCGACGGCGCCACCGGAGAGGCGAAGGTGCCCGTGAGGTGCGGACCACCCGAGTCGGTCACGGCCGCCGCGATCATCGCCACGACCGGGACGATCACCGAGGCGACCAGCAGGAGGGGTCGACGCGTCATGGCTGGTCCCCCGCAGTGGTGTCGTCGGTGTCATCGGTACCGGTGGCGTCGGCAGTGCGGGAGTCGCCGGTGTCGTCGTCCCAGGCGAGCGCGCTCGCATCGAGGTTGAACGTGCCGTCCACGACGTCGTCGGACTCGCCAGCGAGCTCGCCGTCACCGGCCTCGGCGCCATCGTCCTCGACACCATCGTCCGCAGTGGCCGCGACAGCATCGGCGCCATCCGACGGTTCGTCGTCCACCGGCGCGTGGTCGACCGGTGCGTGG